>NZ_JAZQPU010000030.1:0-6113 GCF_045628745.1 Pedobacter sp. | reverse complement strand
GGGGTGTACCCAGGTAAACCGTTCCTAAAGCTCTTTTTCCTTGTGCAGCACTGATCCATCCATGTCCTGCTGCCGTTCTTTTCTTTAAGGTAAATCCTTCAGAATTGCCCTGAAACAAAGTATAATCGCCCCATGAAGGCACATATTTAAGCTGATCAGCAATTTTTCCAGGAAGTGCTGTTGTAGCAGGTGTTGCTGTGCCATTAATTTGTGCCTGGGTAAATGCTTTGCCCGGATCACGGCGTAAACCTGTGAGCCCACGTACGGCTTCAGAAAATAGGCCATCATGCTCAGCATTGACAAAGCGGATATGCCTGTTGTGCAATTCATCGTTAAGGGGAACTGCTAAGGATAAACCTATGGCTTTCACAAAGTGGATCTGCTCATTGGCATCATAAATCAAGGTGTGCATCACTTTTATTTCATCACTGCCTGCAAAGAAAATCAGCCTGATGACAAAGGGTAGCAAGGTTAAATTTGTTGAAGTATGGCGACCTGTTATTTTGATGACTGCCCGCAAGGGTCCATTTTGCTCAATGATTATATTTTCAATTTGTCCTTTTAAAGTTTGCCGATGAACAGGGTTGTCGTAATTATCATCAGGCTGGTCTTGAATGATGGCTTCCAGCACAGCAGCACTTGCTATAACCTGGTTATCCAGGCTAATAGCAGACATTAAAACCTGTCCGCTTTTATGAACCTTACATTGTAACTTTTGAGTATTGATTTCAATTTCAGATCCTGTATCTTTAACTGTAATAATTTTATCTGCTGGGGCTGTTTTTCCCGGTGTTATTGCATAGTCTTCGTTGGCAGGTAGCGCTGTTGCTGCATGCCCTGTCCACTTTAAAGAGCCATCTGGCCAGTAGGCTAAAGGCCATGACTGAAGCTTATAAGTTTCCTTTTGCTTATTGAGCAAGTGAAATTCCTGGTTGGGTTGTAATTCACCCCTCGACCAGGGAACACCCCATGTTAAGCCGGATGATAGGTTTGTTTTACTTTTTTCAAGCCAGGCTAATTTAATAGGTTCAACAGGGCCCTTTATTTTTGAAAGAATAGACGTGGTTTTATGGTTGACGATCACTGGCGCAGCCGCAGTCATGATCATTGAATTTTTAAGGAATTTTCGTCTGGTATGCTTTAGTTCGGTCATGTTTAAGGTGGTTGCGGCTAAATATATGAATTAAATCTACTATCTTGGTCGACATTTAATGAACAAGCTAATTTTCTTAAAATGTACATAATCAATGTTATTTAGATAAACTCATGTATAATTCTATCTATAAGAAGCAATTTATGCTAAAAATTACAGCAAAATATTTTTATAATCTAGTTGTTACATAATTTTTAATAATGGTGAAGTTAGTTTTTAGGGATTTAAGCTTGATGATGGTCATTAAATGAAAAAACTAGAGATTAGTTTTATATTTAGACGCTTAGATCATATAATAACAAAATCATAAAGTTATAATTGCCTTGTAAAGGCAAATAATTGAAAATATAGGTATCAAGAAAAATATAGCAGGTTCTTTTAGCAAAAAGCTTAAACAACCTTAGCAAAGCAAAGATGAAGGACAATCTTACTCCGTACGACAAAGATCTAATAGCTTTATGTAAAAAGGGAGATCCGCTTGCATTTAAGCAGATATATGAGCAGTATTGGCAGCTGCTTTATATTGCTGCTTTTAAAGTATTAAAAGATGAGGATGAGGCAAAAGATGTGGTGCAAGAAGTATTCATCTCTTTTATAGACCGTGCAGGGCTGTTTGAAATCCAAACAAGCATAGCTGGCTATCTTTACACTGCAGTACGGTATAAGGTTTTAGATTTTATCAGCAGAAAAAAGATCCGGGAAAATCATGTAGCCTCCATCACTACCTTCCTTGAGGAGAATACTTATAGGGCCGACCATCATGTTATTGAAAAGGAAACCATTGCAGAAATAGAACGTGAAATTCAGTTTTTACCCACAAAAATGAGGCAAATCTTTGAATTGAGTAGAAAAGAACATTTGACTTACAAGGAAATTGCCGACCGATTAAATTTATCAGACAAAACAGTAAAAAAGCAAATCAATAATGCTTTGAAAATCCTTAAACCAAAGCTAAATGCTTATAATATGATCTATGTTTTGATTTATTTCAAGCTTCTTTAAATATTTTATAATTTTTCTACTACCAAAGCCATTCTAAAACGACATCTATACAGTTATCCTATTAACTGCTCTTAGAAATGTCATATGGAAAATAAATTTATAGAAGATTTATTCAAAAAGTATAGCGAGTGTAAAACCTCGGAAGAAGAAAAAGCACTTCTCCACGATTGGTATCTTGAGGAGCTCAAAAAAGTGCGCTCCACCCCTATACAAATTCCACCCACATTAGGACAAGAAATCTGGCATACTATAGAGCTTAAGAGGAAAGCGAAAAAGAAAACGCTCCTGCGGAGGAAACTTTACAAAGTTTTACCTTATGCCGCAGTTTTAGCCATCGCAGTATTGGTCATTTTGCCATTTAGAAATAAAAAAAAGCTATTCCCAACTGCCCTTGTATCGCAAAAGTTTAAACCTGCAAAAGTGCTTTCCGCTTCTCAAAAGGAAAACACCTTAATCAAACTTCCCGATGGGAGTATCGTCATTTTGGGAAAAGGCAGTGTTTTAACCCTTACTAAAGATTTCAACCAACACAAAAGCAGAGCAGTATCCCTTGTAGGACAAGCTTTTTTTGATATTAAGCATAACCCTGCGAAACCTTTTATCATCCACACTGGCGCTGTAAAAACTGTTGTTTTGGGAACCTCTTTTGATGTGTTGGCACCAAAAGGTTCTAATAGGGTGACTGTTAATGTGATCAGGGGAAAAGTAAGCGTGGAAAGCAAAACCACTCAATTAGCACTACTCACACGAAATATGCAGATCGTTTACGACGAGAATGCAGACAAGGCGGTCATCAAGACCGTGAATGCAGAAAAGGAACTTGCCTGGAACAAAAAAGATATGGAATTTAATGACATCTCCTTTGGTGACGCCAAACGTCTGTTAGAAGAACGTTTTAACGTTCACATCCAATTAGAAGACCCCCAATTGCAACAAGTAAAATTCACCACCTCATTGGGTGCACAAGAGTCATTGGAACATTTTCTTGGCGTACTTTGTGATTTCAACGAAGCCGAATTCTCTTACCATAAAATAAGTAAAACAGTTATTATCCAACCATTAAAACCAAACTAAACAAAGCCATCATCAGCCAATTGCTTTACCAATCAATAACTTTTGATGGCTTAAAAACATTCACACTTAAAAATTAAACTATGAAAAAATTCTACTCCAGACTCAAGAACTCTACTTAAAGAAAGGTAAGGTTATCCCTCAATATTGCGAGTATTGATGAACATACCTTACCTCCCTGGCGTAACATTTAGAATGATACGCCATTTCATGTAACACCAACAAGCGTTTAGTAATCACAATTAAGAACTAAAATATGTATTTTTCTGCAGAAGCTGCAAGAGACGGGAATGCTATTTCCCGGAAATTACCCAAATACCTCCTATATTGTATGCGTATATCCTTAATTATATGCTCTCTTCTAACCATTTCCCTTCAAGGGATAGCCTTAGATGCCAGTAGTCAGGCAATGGAACATGTAAATGTGAGCATTGAACTTAAAAACGAACCCCTTCTCCATGCCATCAAGAAAATTGAGCTGAGCACTCCATTTAAATTCATGTTTAGAGAAAATGACATCAACAATATCAAGAACCTTACCGTGAGCAAAGATTCTATGAGTGTAGACCACCTGATGAAAACGTTGCTTAAAAACACAGGACTAAGCTATAAGCAAACGGACAACAGGATCTTGATCTCTACACAAAAAAGATTAGCAGAAACCAACACTATACTTGCTGATTCTATCATTGTGGGTACGGTGTATGACGGTAAAACCAAACAAACTATTGTAGGTGCAACAATAACTGTTAAAAACCGCACCACCCGTGCTTCTACAGATGCCAAGGGTAATTTTAAAGTACAAGCACCCATTGGTGCAGTGCTTTTGATTAGCTATATTGGCTATGAAACGCAAGAAGTAACCATTACCAAAAGTAAGCTGGAGATCAGGTTGAAAGAAGCAGCGCAATCTTTACAGGGTGTTGTGGTAACAGGTATCGTTAATCAATCGAAATCTACCTTTACAGGTGCGGCGAGAACATTTAATGCCGAGGAATTAGCCAAAGTGTCTAATAACAATGTGCTTTCTGCCTTAAAAAGTCTGGATCCCTCTTTCCAGATTCCAGAAAACCTGAGTATGGGTTCAAACCCAAATGTATTGCCAGATGTGGTTTTGCGGGGTGGCAATACCCTTGTTGATATCCGCCAGGAAGGCCAGTCAGATCCTTTTAACTATCAGTCGGCACCAAACGCCCCGCTTTTTATATTAGATGGATTTGAAACCTCCTTGCAAAGGATCAACGATCTTGATATGAACAGAATTGCGAGCGTTACCATTCTAAAAGATGCCGGTGCTACCGCTATTTATGGATCAAGAGGTGCCAATGGTGTTATTGTCATTGAGCAAATCAGACCTGTAGAAGGAAAGTTGCGTGTATCTTATAATGCAAGTGCAATCATTGAAGCCCCAGATCTTTCTGGCTACGACATGTTGAATGCCCAGGAAAAGTTTGACCTTGAAGATCGTACTGGAGTGTTTGTCAATCCCTTTAATAATACCCAAAATGGTTTAGACCTGATCAGGGCATCGCGTTTAGCTGCCATTAAAAAAGGTGTCAATACCGATTGGTTAAGTAAACCTTTACGTACTGGCATAGGTCAGAAACACAATATATATGTGGAAGGTGGCGACCAGGCTGTTTCTTATGGTGTAGGTGTTACCTACGATCAAAAAATGGGGGTCATGAAAGGTTCTGACAGAAGAACCACTACGGCCAACTCCTTTCTCTCCTATCGATTAAAAAACTTCCAGTTCAGGAATGAGCTGACCCTAAGTTTTAACAAAGCCAATAACTCACCTTATGGGTCGTTTACGCAATATGCACAACTTAATCCTTACTGGAGTCCTTACGACGATGCAGGAAACCTTAAAGTTTACCTTGAAAATGTCATAGACCCGCAAACTGGTGCAAGAATTACCTCACAAGACCGGTTCGATAATTTAAACGGCTATACTGGCAGAGCAGTAAATCCTTTATATAATGCCTCTTTAAACCTTACCGATCAAACAAGCTTTAAAGGGATCACCAATAATTTCGAAACACGCTGGCAAGCAAAGGAATGGTTAAGGTTAACTGCCAGACTCTCCTACACCCAACAGTCAGATCAATCAGACATCTTTTTACCGGCACAGCATAGTTCATTTGCTGATGTGCCTACTTTTGAAAAAGGTTCTTATACCCAGGGAACAGGAAACCTGGAGCGTCTGGAAGGCTTTTTTACTACAGAAGCCAATAAAACTTTGGGCAAACATTTCTTCTCTGCTTCAGGAACGGTTAACATCAAGGAAAGCACTTATGATACCCAGTCTATCCGTGTTATCGGTTTTCCAAACCCAAGCTTAAATCAGTTGATTTTAGGTAATCAATACCCTGATGGAGAAAAACCCACTGGAACAGAAAGTATAACCAGGTCAATTGGTACCCTTGGCCGCCTGGCTTACACTTATGATAACCGCTTTTTATTCGATGCTACCTATCGCCTCGATGGTTCCTCTTTATTTGGCTCTAATCAAAGGTTCGCCCCTTTCTGGTCTATTGGTGCTGGCTGGAACATCCATAATGAAGCCTTCTTTAAGGACAATGAAAATATAAAAGAATTCCGTTTGAGGTATACGCTGGGCACCACAGGTTCTGAAAGTTTTCAAAGTTACAAAGGCATCACCACAAGTCAGTATTATACAGATCGTGAATACAGAGGTGTTATTGCTACTTATTTGTTAGGTTATGGTAATGAAGCCCTGGCCTGGCAAAAAACGTTAAAGAACAATTTTGGTTTAGATTTGAACCTCTTTAACCGTTTGAGTGTAACCGCAAACTATTTCAATGAACGTACCAAAGGTAGTATCGCCTTTATTTCAAGCGCCCCCTCTTCTGGTTTTAATGGC
>NZ_JAZQPU010000029.1:0-1940 GCF_045628745.1 Pedobacter sp. | reverse complement strand
GCAAAAAAAGCCAACAAAATCGTTAATACGCATTTGTATGTGGCTAAATACCTTGTAGGTGGTGTTTCCAAGAAAAAGCATATGGAAAGTTTAAAAGAACGCTTTTGGATTTTTACAAAGTATTATGGTTTGATCCCAAATGTAATTAACCATGTGGTTATTGCTTTAAATCTGACGAAGTATTTTGTGAAGCACAGAAGAACTAACGATTAAATTTTTACAAATCATTATCATAAAGAATTTTTTCTATCTTGCAAAGAAACAGTTAACAAAATGATTTTAAAATCTGTGCTCTTTATTCTTAGTTCTACTTTAATTATAATCTTAACCAATTATATCTGGCAAAACATATTTAAAAAAAGCAAATCTAAATTTGGCCTAAATTTAAATGCAGTTTTTTGTCCGATTTGAGTCACCGAACAACCATTCATTAGGATGCCTAAAACCCGTAGCCAACTTCTTTACGGTGGAACCACTTGTCCAGGTTGTCAGGCTAAGCTTAGCAAGTATGGAGAAGTTCTTTCCTAAGGGCGTTTAGCAATGGTTAAGTGATGGTGGCCTAACGAAAATATTTAAACATAAATAGAGGCTCTGATCATTTGCCTTGCAAGTTCGTGAATGGTATTTTCAAGCTTTTTAGCCTGTTCAGCATTTGGATATTTGAGCTGATTAGCATATTGATTTAACAACTCCGCGTCAATACCGGCATGTGCTGCAACTTTAGCAATTTTTAAAAAATCAAACTGTTTAAACATGGCATATACATCGTAAAAATGCTCAAATTTTACATTTTCAGGATCTAAATTTTCAAACTCATTCAATAATTTTTTAAGATTTTCTTCCAGTTCAGGTAAAGTATCTCCATGATCAACAATTAGATTATCGTTATACTTTATCCTTCCGCTTAAGCCGTTTGTTGTATTTTCAATAACCAATTCTATTTTAATTGTTTCCATCTTTATATTACTTAAGTCCAGCCTGTTTTAAAATTGAATTGAGCGTACCTTTGGCAATATCGCCTTTATGAATTGGAATCGTAACCTTACCTTGTTTAGTTTGATGCACAAGCTGTAAATTACTCTCAGTTTGGGCTTTTTCAATCCAACCGTCTTTTTTAAGTTGATTAACTCCCTTACTTTCATTACCTAAAGGTATGAAAAGGTAATAAAAATGATCATGCCCATTTGCCTAAGTTTCAAAAGAAAAAAACAATTAAAACAATCTTTTTGCTGATTTGTAATTTAAGGTGAGTTATAATATGGTATCATTTAATTTAAAATCATGGGAAGATTAAGTAATAAAAACATAGCCGTCATTTCAGAGAATGGATTTGAAGAAACTGAACTAACCGTTCCTGTACAACGATTAAAAGAAGAAGGAGCAACAGTACATATCATTTCTTCAAAATCGGGTAAAATACAGGCCATGAAAGGCGATCACGACTGGACCATTGAAGTCGCAGTAGATAAAACCTATAGCGAGGTCAATAGCAATGATTACCAGGGTTTATTAATTCCTGGAGGGGTATTGAATCCTGATTCTTTGAGAAAAAAAGAAGAGGTTATTCTATTGGTGAAAGCTTTTTTTGAAGCCGGCAAACCTGTAGCTGCCATTTGTCACGGACCACAGGTACTGATCACCGCAGAAGTGGTTAAAGGAAGAAAATTAACATCAACCAAAACCATCAAAATAGACCTTGTTAATGCGGGTGCCAATTGGGTGGATGAAGAAGTGGTTGTAGACCAGGGATTGGTAACCAGTAGAAGTCCTGCTGACCTTCCTGCTTTCTGCGATAAAATTGTGGAAGAGTTTGCTGAAGGAGTGCATGCAGGTCAACATGCATAATTAAAAATCCAAAAGAGCCTTCTTTATCTTATATAATGATAGAAGGGGCCCAAAACAGAAGCCTTGTTATTTATAAAAAATAGCAAGGCTTTTTT
>NZ_JAZQPU010000028.1:0-9520 GCF_045628745.1 Pedobacter sp. | reverse complement strand
CTTTCCGGTCTTGAAATAAATATATTTGGTTAGAATATGCGGTTTAAATATTATTCCAAGTTATGTATTTAATACTTCTCTTGCAATAACAATCTTTTGTATTTCAGAAGTTCCTTCTCCGATGGTACATAATTTACTGTCACGGTAAAACTTCTCTACAGGGAAATCTTTTGTATAACCATAGCCTCCAAAAATCTGTACAGCTTCTGTAGCGGCCCTAACACAAACCTCAGAAGCATAGTATTTCGCCATAGCGGATTCCTTCGTCATTTTCATTCCGCGGTTTTTCATGTCCGCTGCCTGTCTGATTAATAAATCTGCAGCTTCAATTTCTGTAGCCATGTCAGCCAGTTTAAAACTTATACCCTGGAAGCTAGCTATTGGTTGTCCAAATTGATGGCGTTCTTTAGCATAAGCCAGCGCTGCTTCATAAGCACCTTTGGCAATCCCTAATGCCAGTGCGGCAATAGATATTCTTCCACCATCTAAAACTTTCATGGCTTGCTTAAACCCTTCACCAACATTGCCCAGGAGATTTTCTTTAGGCACCCTGCAATTGTCAAAGATCATTTCTGTGGTTTCCGAAGCACGCATGCCCAGTTTATTCTCTTTTTTACCAGCAGAAAAACCCGGTGTACCTCTTTCTACCACAATGGCAGAAATTCCTTTGGCATTGCCAGATTCACCTGTGCGCACCATTACGACAGCAATATCACCAGATTTACCATGGGTAATCCAGTTTTTTGCGCCATTGATTACGTATTCATCACCATCAAGGGTGGCGGTGGTCATCATTCTTAAGGCATCAGAACCTGTATTAGCTTCTGTCAAACCCCAAGCCCCTATCCATTCTGCCGAAGCCAGTTTAGGCAACCATTTTTGTTTCTGCTCTTCACTGCCGAAGGCAAGAATATGGCCAGTACATAAAGAGTTATGGGCCGCTACAGAGAGTCCTATAGAACCACAAACTTTTGCCACTTCCACAATTACATCAACATATTCCTGGTAGCCAAACCCAGAACCTCCATAAACTTCAGGAACCAGTACGCCCATTAACCCCAGTTCACCCAGTTGTTTAAACAATTCAACGGGGAAGTGTTGTGCTTCATCCCATTCCATTACATGCGGACGAATATTTTTATCCGCAAAATCTTTTACCATTCTTCTGATCATCATTTGATTTTCAGAGATAGCAAAGCTATATCCTAACGAATCTTCTAACGTTGCTTGCATGTTATTCAATGAATTTAGACAATTATAAACAATAATTTAAAAGAACTGTACAAAGAAAATTCTTTATAAAGTAGTACAAAATGGTATTTAGTTCAATAACCGTTAAGCTTTGGAAACAAAGCCTTATAGCGGCCTTAAAAAAAATAAAAAATATTTTTTACTAATTTTAGAATTATGGCATTTTCAGTAAATACACCTATAATTTACATAAATGGAATTTCATCAGCAAAATACAATTTATTTTTAAGATTTCAGCAATTACAGCTGATCTTCCCCAAGCGAAAAGATACAGGTGACGGAATTCTCCTTATATATGTTTGATGATAGTTTTGATATTGATATCCTTTAAAACTTTAGCCGGAATGCCACCCAATAAAACATTCTCCTGTTCAAATGTTTTGCCTACGCAGGCATTGGCCGCAATAGCCGTATTGTTGGCGATGCTTATTCTTCCAAAAATTTTAACCCCTGGCGCTATATATACATTGTTACCAATTACAGGTGCCCCTAACATTCCGCCAGATTCCCCAATATTGGTATTTGCATGTATCCTGCAATTAGCCCCTACCCTGGTATTGCCATTTACCACAATAGTTCCGTAATGCACAATGGCCAGCCCCGGACCAAAAACATTCGCTGGGATGGTAAAACTGAGTTTAATGGATAGTTTTAAAAACCTGATTCTTAAATACAGGTAATACATGTTCCTTAAGGGATTAGCGTCTTTAGTATTCTTATAATACTCTACCTTTCTGAGTAACCGCTGAAACCGCCATATATAATCAGGAAGTACATAATCCTTTAAAGTAGTTGTAAAATTCATTGGCTGTCTGCCTAAAGCAATTCGATCGGCATCTATATAGTCTTTATAGTCCTTTTTATTTAAAATCATTTTACCTTATAAATTTTCGGGTGTTACACCATGCTGGATATCCATCAAATAAATATATGTAAATATATATTTAAGAATACGCATGTTTAACAACAATGTTTTAACATAGCTGTAAATATATTTATAAGATATAAATTCCCTGTCGTGAAATAATTAACGGTGTTGCTCATGGCCAATTTTAATGATTTTCATTAACTCCCTGTGCACGAGACATCAACCTCAATTAGGCTTCTACGCTAGTCAATGAGCCCTTTTGTCTGCCAAATCTCAGAAAATCAAATTATGTTAAATAATCTATAGGTTTAGTAGATTATTCCTAGCTTTGTAAAAATAAAAGGCCATTATAAGCGATAATAGCCCGTGTGCATTGTTAATCAAAAAGTAAAATAAACACTAGTTTTCATGAAAAACATTTACCAAATTGTAATTGGACTCTGCTTGTCCCTATTGGTGGTACAGCCAGTTGCAGCGCAAACCATCACTATTTCAGGCACAGTGACGGAGAAATCTAATGGCGGCCCTCTGCCGGGCGTGAGCATATATATTAAGAATACACGCACAGGCACCCAAACCGATCAAAATGGAAAATTCAGTATCTCTGCCAAACCTGGCGATATCCTCACCGTAAATTACCTGGGCTTTAGTCAACAGGAAGTTCCGGTTACGGCAGCAACAAAAGTGCTGACCGTACAGCTGGAAGAGGCCGCTAACTCCCTCAGCGAAGTGGTGGTAACGGCGCTGAACATCAGCAAAGAGAAAAAATCATTAGGTTATGCCGTACAGGAACTTAAATCAAAAGATCTTTCTGAAGCTCGGGAAACCAACCTTGTCAACGCCCTATCAGGAAAAGTTGCCGGTGTGCAAATTACCAACAGCCAGGGCGATATGGGTTCTTCAAGGATCATCATCCGTGGAGAAACTTCCATTTCTGGAAATAACCAGCCGCTTTTCGTGATCGATGGCGTACCTGTAGACAACACCCAGAACTTAGGTAATGCTGGCTCAAGGGATTTCGCAAATACCATTTCAGACATCAATGCCGAAGACATAGAATCAATGAGTGTTTTAAAAGGCCCAAATGCTGCCGCACTTTATGGCTCAAGGGCTGCTGCCGGGGTAGTATTGATTACCACTAAAAAAGGTACCGGTGCCCAGGGTTTAGGCATCTCGGTTAACAGCAACACTTCTTTTTCAAACTTATTAACCCTGCCAGATTACCAAAACTCCTTCGGACAAGGAGCAAACGGTGAATTCAGTTATGTTGATGGTAAAGGTGGTGGTTTAAATGATGGTGTAGATGAAAGCTGGGGACCAAGGTTAGATGGTCGTTTAATTCCACAATTTAATTCAAACGGTGTCCCTGTTCCTTTCATAGCTCATCCTAATAATGTGCGCGACTTTTTCAATACGGGTGTAACCTTAAACAATGGTGTTGCCATTGCCAATGCCAGCGACAAATATAACCTGCGTTTCTCTTACAATAACTTAGACCAAACAGGGGTAATTCCAAACTCATCGCAGTCTAAGAATTCGTTCCTATTGAATACAACTTATAAAATAACACCTAAGTTAACCTTAGGCGCAATGGCAAACTATATAAACAGCAGTGCAGACAACTTGCCGGGTTCTGGTGGCCGCAGGGCAACAAGTACCATGTTGCAGTTTACCTGGTTTGGCCGACAAGTGGATGTGAGCCAACTGAAAAAATATAAAGATGACCAGGGCAACAACATCAACTGGAATAACAGCTATTACAGTAACCCATACTTCCTAGCCTATGAAAATACCGTAGGCCAGGTGCGTAACCGACTTATTGGTAATGTAGAGTTGAATTATAAAATTATTGAAGGCCTTTCGGCAAACTTCAGGTCTGGTAACGATTACTATACCGACCGCAGAAAGATCAAAATCGCTTATGGCACCAATGGTACTCCTTTTGGTTCTTATGAAGAAGATGCTTACACCTTTAACGAAAACAATACAGAGGCTCGTTTAGATTTTACCAAACAACTGAACCAGGATTTTAACCTTGACGTTTTAGTTGGTGGAAACATCAGAACCAGTACTTTTGAAAACAATAACCAAAAAGCAACAAAACTGGCAGTAGGCGGACTATATACCCTTAGCAATTCACAGGATCCGCTGATCTCTTCAAATATTTATAGCAAACAAAAAGTTTACAGTGCTTTTAGTTCAGCACAAATTGGTTTTAGAAGATACGCTTACTTAAACTTAACAGCAAGAAACGACTGGTCCTCTACCCTGCCAGCAGCCAACCGTTCTTATTTTTACCCATCAGCAAATGCCAGTTTTATCATTACCGAAGCCTTTGGCATACAAAGCGATGTTTTAAATTATGCTAAACTTCGTGGTGGATGGTCTAAAGTAGGTAAAGATGCAACACCTTACCAATTGATCAATACTTATGATTTTACGGCACCCTTTGATGGTAACCCACAGCAGAACTTAAATGCCACAGACCTGAACCCCAACCTGAAACCAGAGACCACTAAAGCGACGGAGTTAGGCCTTGAACTGGGCTTCTTTGACAACAGGATCAGACTAGACTTCGGCCTGTACAATTCAAACAGTATCAACCAGATTTTAAGTCTTGATGTTAGTCCGGCAACAGGCTTTAGCCGCAAGCTGGTTAATGGCGGCACCATTAACAATAAAGGTATTGAAACCATGCTGAGCGTTACGCCAATTAAAAAAACAGATTTCAGCTGGGATATTAGCTTAAACTACTCGCTGAACCGCAGCAAGGTAAAATCATTGTACGAAGATGTGCAAAGTTTTGTGTTAGGCACTGATGGAACAGTACAGGTATTGGCTACTATCGGTCAACCTTATGGTACCATTTTTGGTAATGCCTATGAAAGAAATGCAGCAGGACAAATAATTGTGGAAGCCGATGGTACACCAGCCATCAGTCCCAGCAAGAAAATTTTGGGTAAATACCCTGCAGATTGGTTAGGCGGCATCACCAACAGCTTCAGGTATAAAGACTGGAATTTAAGTGTGTTGGTAGATGCACATATTGGTGGCCAGATTTATTCAGGTACCAATAGCACAGGAACCTATACAGGTGTGCTAGCCACAACATTACCAGGTCGTGGTGCAGAAAATGGTGGCTTAACTTATACGAGTGCCAATGGTACTGTTCATGACGATGGTCTTATTTTTCCAGGTGTAAAGGCAGACGGATCACCAAACACCACTATTGTGCCTGCAGAATCTTACTATAAAGCATTAACCAATGCTGATGAAGATTTTGTTTACAGTGCCACTTATGTTAAATTAAGAGAGGTCAAATTAGGTTATACCTTGCCAAAGCAATGGGTAAAATCTATAGGCTTTCAAAATGCTACGGTATCATTGGTAGGCAGAAACTTATTGATTCTGCATAAAGATGCACCTAATATAGACCCAGAAACTGCTTTTAACACCGGTAACGGACAAGGTTTAGAAGATTTAACACTACCAAGTGTACGTCAGATTGGCTTCAATCTTAACTTCAAATTCTAAATCCTGATCGCTTTATCACGTTAAAATATTAATTGAAACAAAATGAAAACAAAATATATCCCCTTCCTCCTTTCCAGCTTGCTCTTATTAACGTTCAGCTCCTGCAAAAAGTCACTGGATGAAGCTAATGTTAATCCCAATGCTTCTGAAACCGCGCAGCCAGAGTTCTTATTAACTGCAGCTATTAAAAATACAGCAGACACCTATTGGGGTACTGCCAATAACATGAATTCAAGCTTGTTATTTGTGCAGCACTGGGCAGCCATACAATATACAGATGCTGACCGCTATATTTTACCCAACACCAGCTTTCAGGACCTGTGGACTGTAGGTTACAGCAAAAGTATTGTGAACCTTAACCAGATACTTAAAATTGCTGAAGCTAATGGCAACAGCAATTATAAAGGTGTAGCATTAGTTCTACGCTCCTGGGTATTTTGCCTGGAAACAGATGCTTATGGCGATGTGCCTTATACCCAGGCGGGAGACATTGCAACCTATCTTGCGCCAAAATATGACAGCCAGAAAGATGTTTACCTGGGTTTGTTAAATGATTTAAAAACTGCGCAAGATGCTTTAAACCCAACAGGTACTGCTATCCGTGGCGATGTGATCTATGCAAACAACATCGCTAAATGGAAAAAATTTGCCAATGCACTAAGATTGAGGATTGCTTTGAGAATTGCCGACCGCGAACCGGCTTTGGCAAAAGAAGTGTTTACAAGTGTACAGGCTGAAGGTGCTAACCTCATTAGCAGCAATGCCGAAAATGCACAGTTGACTTACAAAAGTTCACCCAACCAAAACCCGGTCAGTAATATATTTGATACCCGTAATGACCATCGCATCAGCAAAACGATGGTAGACCGCCTAAAAAGTTTGGATGATCCACGCTTGCCTGTTTATGCAAGTAAGGCAGATTCTACTCAATTGTATACAGGTGTGCCAAACGGTTTATTAACGGGAGATGCTGCTGCTTTAGGCTTAACGCGCACTTCTAAACCTGGCGCTTATTTTCTTGCGCCTGCTGCCCCTGCTGTCATCATCAGCTATGCTGAAGTATTATTTGACCGTGCCGAGGCTGCTGCCCGTGGCTTTACCACAGAAAATGCTGCCGATTTATACAAACAGGCTGTGGAAGCTTCTTTAGCACAATACGGTATATCAACAACTGAGACTAACGCTTATACCGCAAAACCTGAAGTACAATATAATGCAGCGAACTATAAAAAATCTATCGGCGACCAGAAATGGATTGCCTTATTTGGCCAGGGCTTAGAGGCTTTTGCCGAATGGAGAAGGTTAGACTACCCAGTATTGACACCAGCTGTTGCAGGTGCTTTAAACGGTAAAATGCCAGTACGCTTTATTTACCCGGGTACAGAGCAAGCCTTAAACCCTGAAGGTTACAAGGCTGCCGTAGCTAACCAGGGGGCAGATTTATTGACTACCAAACTATGGTTTGACGTAAATTAAAAAACAAAGTTATTAATTGAAAGAGGCCGTATCGTTGAAAAATGATACGGCCTCTTTCATGGAATTAACTTTCTGAAAGGTATGATAAACCTATTAGTTTCCATAGCGTTTAGAGGGCGTTGGTAGGGCCTTCGTAGGGCCCACCTATATCGATTGATAACTGAAGGCCCTCTCAATGCCCTCCAAATGCCAGCTTACCGATTAGGTAAATATTACATGCCGTAAAGTTGTCTAAAACAGAAAGATCCCGTACCATTTATCATGATACAGGATCTTTTATATTTTAGGGTTAACGACAAGAAAAGAATAAACTACTGATCGGTTTCTGGATTAATAAGATGCTAAAGCGAAAGTTTCTGGCGTATATTCAGCCAACCTGCTTCTGCCATTTAAGAAATCAAGTGCTATGATAAAAGAACAGCCTGAAACCTCTGCACCAAGCTTGGCAATTAATTTAGAAGCCGCCACCACCGTACCACCGGTAGCCAACAAATCGTCATGGATCAATACTTTTTGTCCGGCTAATAAAGCATCTTCATGCAATTCCAGCACCGCACTGTCGTACTCCAGTGTATAATGTTGTTGTATAGTTTTAAAAGGAAGTTTACCCGCTTTGCGGATCGGTACAAAAGGAACTTTTAAGGCTTGTGCCAATAAAATGCCGAATAGAAAACCACGGCTTTCAATACCGGCTACCACATCTATCTGCACATCTTTTAACTGCAAGGCAAGGGCCGCAGTAATTTCACTGCACAGTTGTGCATCTTTTAAAATGGGTGTAATGTCTTTGAAGATGATGCCTGGTTTAGGAAAATCAGCTACATCTCTAACTGTACTTTTTATTTTTGCTTCAATCATGGGGTAAACAATAGGTAAGGTAGCAATTTCTCCAGTGTTTCCGGAGATAAAATAGCCACTTTTTTTAAGTCCTCAAAATTACTATAATTTCCGTGTTGTTCCCTATACTGTAAAATAGCGTTTACTTGCTTATACCTTAAATATGGATTATTTTTAAAGTCTTCATACTTTACTGTATTGATATTTACCATTTTAACTAAAGAAAGATCTATAAACACCTGGTCTTTGATACTTGAAAATTTGACTGTATCTAAACCAAACACCTCCATCAGCTGCTCTTTTTTATGAAAGCCACCCAAGCGTTCGCGATAATGGATGATGCGCCTGGCAAAAGCAGGCCCTATACCCCTTATCTTTTCTAATTCGGTGCTATCAGCACCGTTAATTTCTACCTGGATAACTGTAGCAGGCTGTTTTATATAGGCTGGAGCTACCGGCCATTGTTTATCTGGTTCTTTGAATAAGGCTGCATTGATGCGAATATAAGGCTGGAGCCTTTGGTAAGCCTCAGCAGACACCACAAACATTTTCTGCAGGTCTTCGGGTTTTCTAAATTTTCCTCCTTTGGCTACATATTTCAAAATCGACTGCGCCTGCTTTAGCGAAAAACCAAGGTCCTCCCATCCCTGCTGATCTGTAGTATTTGGATCAAAGGTTGTTAAATGCAAAGGTCTTTCTTCTTTAGCGAAGCGCTTATTTGCCGCATTCATCCCTTCCCTAGCAGACCTATCAGCAGAATGATCAAGGCCAGGTTTTAACTGAAGCAAGCTATCCAAAGAGATTTTGGCTTGCTGTGCCAACCGCAGGTCGGGCTTAAAAGGCCGCAGCAAGGGGTAGACCACAGGTAGCATGGTAACGAGTATAATCAACACAAACAAGACCAACAGGCCATTATATTCTCCTTTGGTGACATCAAAATACTTTACTAACCATTTTCTCATCACCCTTTAAGGTACTACTGAAATATAAGAATATAAAGCTTATTTTTGCGAACATCAGAATTATTAAAACTCTTTAATGGAAATTATAAGTACTGCTGAATTTGCCAAGGCCACCAAAATTGATAAGCTAGGCGTACCAGGACTGGCTGCGCTGTTGATGGAAGTGATGAAATTAAACGACATCAACAAGGTATTCTCTCAAAACCAGCATTTTAACGGTCTTGAATTTGTAGATAAAATTTTAGAAACCATAGGCGTTGAAATCGACTTTGATGAAAACGACCTTAAAAATATCCCTAAAACAGGTGGTTTCATTGCCATTGCCAATCACCCTTATGGCGGTGTAGAAGGCCTGGCCATGGTTAAATTATTATGTACCGTAAGGCCGGAGGCTAAGGTAATGGTTAACTTTATTTTAAAGAAAATCCCTAACCTCAACGAGTTTTTTGTGGCGGTTAACCCCTTCGAAAATATACAGCATTCATCAAGCATCAGTGGCTTAAAAACCACTTTCGATTTATTGCAAAAAGGTATCCCTATCGGTATTTTCCCTGCCGGTGAAGTATCTACTTTCAGCATCGACAAGCAGGAA
>NZ_JAZQPU010000027.1:0-2027 GCF_045628745.1 Pedobacter sp. | reverse complement strand
GAAATTTCCCAACAGGATGAAAATGTAAAGAAATATAAGGAAATGATAGTTCAGGACCATAAAACGATTGAGTTGCGGGAGGCAGTTACTAAATCGGCTTCGGCACAATTGGAAAACGGTGTTATCACTACCCACGAATATATTCAGAAAACCAATAACGAGAATGCTGCCAAGCAAAACCTTGTTCTTCATCAGATACAGTTGTTGCAAGCACAGTATAATTTAAAATTCAAATTGGGCAATTAATAGTAAACGTAATAAAATGAAAAATTTTGCAATAATTGTTTTTGCAGCATTGCTCCTAAATGCCTGTACACAAAAAAAAGACTATGATGCTTCGGGGAACTTTGAAGCCGATGAAGTTATAGTTTCGGCACAGCAAAGTGGCATATTGAATTCCTATGATGTAAAAGAAGGTGATCAATTAAAAAAAGGGGATAAGGTCGGTCAGATTGACGTAAAGGTTATAGAACTACAAAAACAACAGACCGAAGCCCGCATTGCCGCATTAAATGAAAAAACCATTTCTCCGAGCGACCAAGTCGAATTGGTACGTCGTCAGCTGGAAGTGCAAAAATCGCAATTGGCACAACAATTAAGAGAAAAGAACCGTACTGAAAATTTAGTGAAAGCAGATGCCGCAACTCGCAAACAATTAGACGACATCAACTCTTCTATCGACCAATTAAAAAAGCAGATTGCCGTTACAAAACAGCAATTAAAGCTAAACACCTACAATACCAATACGCAGAACCGAAGCATATTAAGCGAGAGGGCACAGATGGAAAAATTAGTGGCACAACTTCAGGAGCAAATCAATAAGGGACAAATCATCAACCCGATTACAGGTACTGTACTGACAAATTATGCCTTGCAAGGGGAAATGCAGGTAGTAGGCAAACCACTATATAAGATTGCCAATATTGCAACGCTCAGTTTGAAGGCCTATGTTTCCGGTAGGCAATTGCCACAGATTAAATTGGGACAACAGGTGACAGTACGTATTGACGATGGCAAAGGCGGATACAAAGAATATCCGGGAACCATTACCTGGATTTCTGCAAAATCTGAATTTACACCCAAATCCATACAAACCAAAGACGAAAGACCCAACCTTGTGTATGCGATCAAAGTGAACGTAAAGAATGACGGTATCTTAAAAATAGGCATGTACGGAGAGGTTATTTTGTCAAAATAATATAAAACATGAGTTCAGTTAGTGTAAAAAATATCGTAAAAACTTATAACAAAGGCCAAGTAAAGGCTGTTAACGATGTTTCCTTTGAAGTGCAAAAGGGGGAACTATTCGGTATAATTGGTCCTGATGGAGCTGGAAAAACATCTATTTTCCGCATCCTTACCACTTTATTGCTTGCAGATAGCGGAACCGCTTCCGTAGAAGGTTTTGATGTAGTAAAGGATTACAGGGACATCCGAAATATCGTTGGATATATGCCCGGACGGTTTTCCCTGTATCAGGATTTGACGGTAGAAGAAAACCTCACGTTCTTCGCTACAGTTTTCGGTACTACCATCGAAGATAATTATGAGCTTATCAAAGATATTTATGACCAGATAAAACCTTTCAACAACCGCAGGGCAGGTAAACTTTCAGGTGGCATGAAACAGAAGTTAGCGCTTTGCTGTGCCCTGATCCATAAACCTGTTATTTTATTCCTTGACGAACCGACCACGGGCGTGGATGCAGTTTCACGAAAAGAGTTTTGGGGAATGCTGGCCAAGTTCAAAAAGGAGGGCATTACTATTATCGTTTCTACGCCATATATGGATGAAGCCACTCTCTGCGACCGTATTGTCCTAATACAAAACGGGAATATTATGTCCATTGATACGCCGGTAAATATTGTGAAAAACTTCCCAAAGCCATTATTTGCCGCCAAAGCAGATAATATTTACAAGCTCATACAGCACTTACGAACAGCTGATGAAGTGGAAAGCTGTTTCCCCTTTGGCGAATACATACACCTTACTATGAAAACAGATGATGCTGATGCTGCGAGCATCAC
>NZ_JAZQPU010000026.1:0-14094 GCF_045628745.1 Pedobacter sp. | reverse complement strand
TGGTTCGAATGGGGCTGGCCAGTTTAGCTTGTTTTTTTTCCCAATAAACTAAAAATGCAAAAAGAATAGACAGGAGGATGGCAGCTATCCAACTGCCCTGCATAGAAAAAATAAAGCTCAAGGGGGAATTTAAGAACATTTCATGATATAAAAATGCACCCAAAACTTTAAAACCCAATAAAAAACCTAAAAAACCATATTCCAAAAAATCGGCATAAGTAGCACCATTTCCTACTACCACCACCTGCTGAAAAGGTTTTATTAGTCCCTCTGCCTCCCTGCGTTTAAATTCACTTGAAAAAGTAATATAAGATAAGGTAAAGGCAAGCACTACAAAAAAACCGAAAGTTGGAATTGGTAATGCTATATCTACATCGAAAAAATAAGCTAACAAAGAGGAAACCGTAGGAAACATATATTTTGGAAGGTAAGGATTATTTCTTTACTACTATTTTCTAATTAACATAAAAAAGGCCACCTGATCAATAGGTGGCCTTTTTTATGTTAATTCAGTAAACCAATTGTTTAGTAAAACATTTTGCGCTTAACAGCCCATTGTTTTAAAATCCAATTTGGAGGCCCAAATTTACAACTCTTTGGTTTTGATAGGTATCACCAGCAGTGTTTGAAGACACCTCTGGATCTTGCTGATACATGGAGTAATTCGTCCAGGTAAACAGGTTATAACCGCTCATATAAACTCTTGCATTGTTTACTTTAAATGGGAGCCATCTATCTGGTAATTGGTATCCCATCTCCACTGTTTTTAACCTAAGATAAGTAGCATCAATTAACCAAAAATCAGACATATATGCCAACGGACTATTTACAGTAGTTGCATTTGTTGATAAGCGCGGGAATTTAGCAGTTGCCGCAGTTTCTGGGGTCCAACGTAGTTGGTGCACTGGCTGGAACTGACTTTGGAACGGTTCGATTCCATTACCTTTCAAACTAAAGCTATATCCAGTGGTTCCTTGAAACAGCACACTAAAACTAAGTCCTTTAAAACTTCCTCCTAAGGTTAAGCCAAAGCTTGTATTTGGGACATTCGGTTTCCCTATAGCGGTTTTGTCATATTGATCAATTACCCCATCGGAATTCAAATCTTTATACCGCAAATCTCCAGGAACAATGTCCAGTCCTGTAATTGGTTTGGCACTTGTTTCGATATTTTCGGCAGTATAAAAGCCATCGAACAAATATCCAAACGGCTGATCAATTTGATGACCAGTTTCTGTAAGCCAGGGATAGGCTGGTGAAGGCTCATTTTTATATAATACTTTATTTTTGAAGTAGGTTAAAACTCCTTTTATATTATAATTAAATGCCCCAATAGAATTGTTATAACCAAGTTCTAACTCTACACCTTGATTTCTTACACGCGCTATATTTGTAGGGGAAGTACCTATCCCTAAATTAAAAGGCAAAGATTGCGATGTGTACAACTGGTCATAACGAATAGTGTTGAAATAATCTGCAACCACCGACAATTTATTTTTGAATAGTGCGATATCAAGACCTACATCAAAAGTTTTACTCTTCTCCCAGGTAACGTTACTATTGCCTAAATTGCCCTCATAGATTGAACCAACCTCTTTATTCACTTCACCAAACGAATAGTTGCTACCCACGTTATATACTTGTTGATAAAGATACCTATCGCCAGTTACTTTATCTGATCCAACAATACCGTAGGAACCTCTCAATTTAAAGAGATCTACAAATTGTAAGCGCTCTTTGAAGAAAGTTTCTTTTGCTAAGTTATACCCAACGGAAACAGCAGGAAATATGCCGTATCGTTCATCTGCCTGAAAGCGATCGGAACCATTGTAAGCTACAGTGGCATCTAAAAGAAATTTCTCTTTATAATCATAACCTGTCCTTAAGGTAAAGCCTTCAAAGTTTTGAGGTATCCAATTGATTTTTTTATCACCCCTCGTTTTATACGATTCTCTGTTATATAGAAATAGTGCATTTACGCTATGATCGCCAAAGGATCGGGTATAATTAAAGTTAGCTTGTGCATTGACCCTATCGTCGTATAAGCCCTGATTAGCAAACAACGTATAGTTCCCTAAAACATAGGTTGGGCCATTGAGTACATATGTATCTGTATCTGGGTAATATCTATATGAAGGTGGATTCCCTCTCGCTTGCTCACGAACACTTGATTCGATACTTGCATAAGCTACACGACCGGAAAAAGATAAACCTTTAGTAATACCATTTAGTTCTTGCGTACCACCAAAAAGAATATTCAAGTCGTTACGTCTTTCAAGGCGGTATCCAGCAGTTGCCAAACGTGCATTTAGGGTTGGCTGGAGATCTTTGGTATCACTGGCGTAAGCGTATGATCCGTTGGGATTTAGAAAAGGAGCCGAATAAGGATGAATTCTTGAAAAACTGAATATCTCTCCGACAATATTCCCTGCCCTAGGTGTATTTATTTTACTGAAGTTCGCCCTTAAGTCTAACCTAAGTTTTAAGCTTTTGGTAGCCTGCACATCAAGGTTTGAGCGCAAATTAAACCTCCTGTAATAGTAATTATTATCGACCTGATTGCCTTCGTTCTCAAAGTTATTCAGGTTACCATCCTGTGTAAGTGCACCTCCGGAAATAAAGTATTTAATGGCCTCTCCACCCCCTGAAATATCAACATTGCTATTGTACTGCAAACTTGACTTTGCAAATATCTCATCATACCAATTTATATTCGGATGTCCATAAGGATCATCACCAGACTTAAAGTGAGCCAGGGCATCCGGGTTAAATTCTGGGCTCAAACCATCATTTGCTAAAGCTTCATTGACCAGAAGCGCTGTCTGATAAGAATCCAAAAACTTTAACCTCGTTACGGGACTCTGCATTCCAGATTCAAACCTTGCATTAACCTTTGGTGCACCTGATGTACCCCTTCTGGTTTTTACCACCAAAACCCCATTAGCACCTTTGATACCATAGACAGCAGTAGTTGACGCATCCTTTAAGATAGAAATACTCTCTATTTCATTTACGTTGATTTGAGAGAGTTGTCCATACGTATATTCAATATCATCAACAATAATTAAGGGCTGATTTCCTTCTGGGTTTAACGAACTTACTCCCCTGATGAAAAAATCAGAAGCATCACGACCAGGTTGTCCGGAACGCTGTACCGATACAAAACCAGGTAACCTTCCCGTTAGCGCATTTTGGACACTAGAGGTCGGAATGTTTCTGATTTCTGAACCCTTGATTGAACTAATTGCACCAGTATTGGTAATACGTTTAGTTGTACCGAAACCAACTACCATCACCTCGTTTAAGTCCTGACTGCTCGACTGCAAAAATATTTCGATGTTATCGCCACCTTTTGTTTGCTTTTCTTGTGAAATATACCCTAAACTACTGAACACCAGCACACCTTTACCTTTGAGTGCGATTGAAAATTTACCACTTGAATTAGTCATGGTTACATTTTTCAGGCCTTTCTCTGTCACGGTAGCCATAGGAACAGGCCCGCCGGCATCCTTAACAATACCTGTAACGACAGTTTGGGCTACGGCAATAGCCGGAATTATTGAAAAAATCAATAAAATAATATATAAGCCTTTTTTCATTTCTTTAGATTGAATTATTGTAAATTCTAGGCTACCAGCCTGGATTTTGGACCATTTTCCTATTTTTAGCTACCTCGTTATAAGGGATAGGAGCTAAATACATCTTGTTCTCGAAATGCATTTGTAATGCGGGAACTTCCTGATACAAAGTGCCTGTACCAGTTTGATAGATGACCATTCCGTGAAGTTGCTGGTTAAATAAAGTTTCGGCAAGTTTCCATCGTCTCACGTCATAAAAACGGTGCTCCTCAAAAGCAAGCTCCTTACGGCGTTCGTTTTGAATAACCTCACGCATTTGTATTTTTGATAATCCCGATGGCAGTTGATAAGGATTTAAGCCAGCTCTTCTCCGTATGTTCTCTACATTTTCATAAACCTGAACGTCAGGAGCAGAGAGAATTTCGTTCCTGGCTTCAGCAAAATTCAACAAGACTTCAGCATATCTAAAGAGAATATAATCATGGTTTATATTATCATATTTCAAAGAGTTTTCGAAATTCCCCAAAAACTTACGCGCATAATATCCTGTTTTGGTTTGCTGTTTAGTACCTCCAGGTTTATCTGACCCGCCTTCAAAGGTCTGTACCTGCCTGCCAAGCCATTGTGAACCATTATGAAAAATGGTTGCATAAAATCTAGGATCTCTATTTGCATAGGGGTTATTTTGCTGATAGCCTGAACCAGGAGCTGTAATGGACAAGCCATTAGCCATTCCAAATGCATTAACCAATTCCTGAGTTGGACTTGTGCGTCCATTATTAGTAGAAACACTATAACCAACCGGGCCATTGTTAGATTCAACAGTACTGTTATTACCTCCTTGTTTACTGAAAATTCTTTCTTTGTTAGGTTGAGTGATAAATATGCTTTTGAAATCAGTTAACAAGTCAAATTGATTCAAATCAATTAAGTCCAGGGCAGCTTGCTCCGCTTTTTGCCACCTTTCAGCAGAAAAATTAGTATAACCCGTCAGAGGATTTTGAGGCTCAATATTAAACCCATTGTAAAGAGGGCTCGCGGCATACAGTAACACCCTTGATTTCAAGGCCAGAACAGCACCCTTAGTTGGCCTTTCAATAAAATTTAAATCAAAGGGATTTGTGCGAAGTTTATCTTTTATCGAATCACACTCATTCACAATATAATTCACCGACTCTTCAAATGAATTTCTTGGCAACTCCACATCATCGCCTAATTGATAGACCCTATCGCCTAATAAAGGAACGCCACCATAGCGTTTGATAAGTTCAAAATAAAATAAAGCTCTCAAAAAACGGGCTTCAGATTTCCACACGGCATTAAAGGACGTTCCGTTAGCTAATTTACCTTTCAAAGGTACATGGTCAATATTATTGACGAAAATATTGCATTGACGGATGCCAGAATAACAATTTGTCCACTGGTTATCTGGGTAGCCATCTGAAGTGTAGGTACCCATAGCCAATTTCATTACTGAAGTATTGGTAGTATTCGAAGACATGGCATCATCCGTGGCAGCATCCAAATAATCATCTCCTACCCTATTTAATGTTCGTGGTAAGCGAGTATATATGTCTGTCAGGAATCTCTCGGAATTTACACCGGCAGAGTCTGCTCTGTCAAAAACCTGGTCTAAGGTCTGCAATTCTATCGGTTCAGTCTCCAAGTCACTTTTACAGGAGAAGAGTAAACCCATTGCTGTTAACACTACAATCGATTTAAAATATATCTTTTTCATATCGGTTTTTTAATGATTATAATTTGATATTCACACCCAGATTGAAGATTTGTTGCATTGGATAGGAAGTCTCTCCATGAATTTCCGGATCTAATCTATCATATGGTGTTGTGGTAAAAAGATTTTGAGCATTGGCAAAAATCCTAAACCCAGCTACTTTTATTCGATTTGTAAAACTATAGGGTAATGTATAACCAACATCTATATTCTTAATCCTTAAATATTCTCCAGAGCGCGTCCAATAGCTAGAGTTATTAAGATATGGAGTATTGTTGGCATTGAAACCTAAAGTAAGTCGCGGATAAGTAGCGGTTTCAGCTGTTTCAGGTGTCCATCTACCTAAAAGATACTCATAACCCTGGCGGTCACCACCGCTTCCAAAGGCATAATCTGTCTGTTGGTAGGTTCTATTTTTAACTCCCTGAAGCAACACGCTAAAATCAAATCCCTTGATGCTAAATCCTAATGTAGCGCCATAAAAAATCATTGGTTTAGTATTGCCCATTGGGACTTGATCAGACAGATTAATAGTGCCATCATTATTAAGATCAACAAGTTTTACATCTCCAGGATAAACTTTCGTGCCTGCAATGCTTGTGGCTTTATCAGCCTCTTCTTGCGTCTGTATCAAGCCATCAGCAACATAACCAAAGACTTGTCCAACCGGCATTCCCGTTCTGTTGTTCCAGGCATGTGCTTGTTGAATTTCATTCATATACAAGACTTCCGTTTTCATTCTGGAAGCATTGGCTGTAATGAAATAGCTGAAATTTTTGATTTTGTTTTGATAGGTAACGCTTAGCTCCTGCCCAGCATATAAGTTCCTTCCTATATTTTCGTTTGGATAAGACATTCCAATCAATTCAATCGTGGAACCTCTCTGTTGCAACAGATCAAAATACTCATCACGGTATACATCAGCAATAATTTTAATATGCGAATTGAATAAAGCCATATCCAATCCTATATTCAATTTATCAGCCTTTTCCCAAGTGGCATTCACGTTGGCTAATCCTTTTTCTACAATTCCGCTCCTGAATGAATACTGACTTCCTAAGTTATAACCATTAGTCCCGTCTTGTCCATAGGAAGCTCTCCAACTATAATAGCCTAATGAATTTTCATTAGTATTACCCGTTCTACCATAAGTACCGCGCAATTTGAATTCGTTAATCCATTTTAAATTATCTTTGATAAAGCTTTCACTGGCAATATCCCAACCAAGACCAGCGGCATAAAACAATCCAAATCTATTGCCTTCCTGAAAACGGCTAAACCCAGAATAGTTTACTGCACCCTCAATAAAATACCTGTTTTTAAAACTGTAATCTGCTGTAGCAGCGATATTGGTATATTTAGAGGGTAAATCAAATTGATAATTTGCAATTTGCTGGTCTACAAACAACTTCCCACCTATTTTATGGTCGTTATTAATTTGAGTATCATATCCAAGCGTTGCTTGAGCATAAAACATATTTGCTGTGGATGTAGCCCCGAATGAATTTGGCTGATCTGAGATAGACCCATATCTTGTGTAAGAAAGATTCTCCTGATTATTTAATACGGCATCGTAAACAGGCTGTACCTTACTTCTGTTTATCAAACTAGATGAAGCTGCTGATACGTTTACTTTTCCTTTCAAGTATAAACCTGGTACCCAATTGTCGAATTTATACTTCAAATCCAGGTTCGCCATTAAGTCGCGGTTATTGTCCAACAGGTATCCTGAACCTGTTACCTGTTGAAATAAGTTGGTACTATAAACAGAGGAACCTCCATAACTACCATCTGGATTAAAAGCGGGATATGCATTGTTAGGCGTATAATAAAGGTTGTTTAAGATGTTTCCTGTTCCAGCACCAGGTTGGCGTCCATCTTGTACTCCACCAAAAAGTTGTAAACCGAGGGAGAAACTTTTTGTAACATCCACATCTATGGAACTGTTAATTAAATAACGATTCAGTTCGAGATTTGTATTGGTTACATCAGTTGATTTAAACATACCTTGTTGGTTCATGTAGCTTAAAGCGATAGCATATCGTGCGTTCTTTCCACCACCATTAACACCCAGGTTATATTTAGTAATTGGGGAATCATCCCTTAATACCTGATCATACCAATTTACATTTGGATAAATAGTTGGTGAACTGCCATCACGAAAGCTGTTAAAATCTGTCTCACTAAATGCCGGTGCTCTACCCGAATTCTGCAAGGCTTCATTATAGAGATAAGCATATTGGTAGGCACTTAAAGGCTTAGGTGTTTTCAAAGCATTCTGGGTACCCGTTTGAGCAGTGAAAGATATTCTTGGTGGACCTGCAATACCCTTCCTTGTGGTAATTTGCAATACACCCCTGGAACTTTTTTGCCCTAAAAGCAAGGTAGAAAGCGCATCCTTGAGCACCGATATTGACTCAATATTCTCTGGGTCCAAAGAATAAATATCACGTTGCACACCATCTATAATGGTTACGGGTTGTTGGCCCCTTAAATTATAAAACATTTCTGAGTTATCACTTAGATTTGAATTGTACCTCACTGATTCATTAGGCAGCGAGCCAGCCAAATCGATATAGGTGATTGGAATGGTTTTGGCCGACCGGAAACCATTATACTCCTGGGTATAAAACCCAGGCAATCTCCCTGTTAATGCATTAAGGTAGAGCGAAGTGGGAGTTGTTTTAATTTGGTTATTATTTACTGAAGCTACAGCGCCAAGAACCTGCTTGTTCGCTTTAGTATCATATAATATATTGGTAGATTCACCAGCATATAAATAATCTACCGTCAGCTTTATCAGGCTTGTTTTAGATACTTTAACAGTTTTGGGATAATAACCCTTTTGGTAGATGGTTATTCTCTCATCTGATTTCGTTGGATGGACAATTACAGTACCATCCTCACTGGTAGTACCTAACAATTTGTTAGAGGATGAATATAAGAATGCTCCACTGATGGGCTTACCGTATTCATCAACAATAGTTAAATTTTGGGCATTTCCAATTTCTTTGGACGCTGCAGGCGAGGCTGAACCTACTTGTTGTGCTTTCACCGAAGTGATGCCCAGAACCAGCAATAGCAATCCTACAATGCCCTTTTTTATATAGCAATTTAGCATAATAAACACTAATTTAATTTCGTGAGTTAAGATTTAAAACTTGGTTACGACTAAATGCCTACTGACATTTAAAAGTAAACTTAAAAGGATCTGCGGTATTACCATAACCAACTTTCACTGTTCCTGATGAATTGGTATAGTAATATTCGATACGCGAGATGGTTGCACCTGAAGGGACATTAAAAAATCCTCTGGCCCATAAATCAATACGGTATCGCTTTCCTCCTAGTGCTGTCAACTTAGTACGGGTAGTTTGTTCGCAAGTTTCTGCAATAACGGCATCGGTTTGATCAAACGCTTTAGCACATAGATATAAATCATCTGTGTTACTGAGTGCTGTATTTGTTACCCCGGCATCAAATGTTAAAGTTACAATGTCATTATCAATACTTCTGACAGGTTCAATTTTGCTTAACTGAGGATTAATAAAGTCGATTAAGTCCCCTTCGCCATTTTTAACCTCAAATTGGTTAGAGAAAGCTATTTTGTTATAATCCGTATTACTTGGATTTAGGTTTTCCCTAGAAGACCCCATATAGAATCCTAGTTTAGTAACCATATTTTCTGGGCCGAGCTTACAGTTAACTTTTACATCAAATTTAATATCTTCATTGTTTTTGAAAGTGTAAACTGCGTTACTTCTGTAGATGATCCATTCAAAGTCATCAAATAAGTTGGGTCCTATACCTAACTTGTTTTTGGCTGCTATTGGCCAGGTCTGACCTGATAGCGGTTCGATTTCAGCATCAGGAATTAAGACCATGGTTTCATTTCCTTTAGGACTTGTAAAAGCTACAACAGTATTTTGCCTGGCATTCCAACTTTTAGGAACCATAATACCGATGAGTAATTTAGTTGCATAAGTGGGATTAGCTTGAGTATTATCAATTCTTGACATCGTTGAACCCTTTAATGTAAAGGTAACTACCTTACCTGCATCACCAGAAGCTGGCATTTCTATCGTAAAGGGATCAAGTCCGCACTGTGTAAGAAAAATAACCACAGCCACTCCAAGTACAAGATAGAGGTATCGTATATTTTTAATTAGTTTTTTCATCTTTGGCTAGTTTTCTCTTACAAAATTATATTGATAGGTGTTGCCTGCACATCCTGGACTCAGCGTTAAACTCAGCTGTCTTTTTCCTTCGATAACAGGAAACTGAAGTTTAATACTTTGAGCTGTTTTACCTTGTGGGCTTAAAATCAGGCCTGAGGGATATTGTGGATCGTTCAACTTATAGCTTCCCGGTTCGCTTACCACAAAAGCCATTTTATCTTGCATGGTATAATTACCGTTAGCATCAAATAATATCTTGAACTTACTCAGGTCAATTCTTTGTGAAAGGTCTTCGCCATTTCTAGTGAGCGTAACAATCCGCCAGGTACCGGCGATGTCTTTCAATGGCTCTTCGGTTATTGTAGCAGCCATCTCGTCTTTACAAGAAAGCAACACCATAGCACCTAGTAGCAGATAGAAAAATTTAAATAATTTTCTTTTCATAGTAATATTTGGTTAGTATCCTGGGTTTTGCAAAAGTAAATTTGA
The DNA here is from genome assembly GCF_045628745.1 of Pedobacter sp. GTDB lineage: Bacteria > Bacteroidota > Bacteroidia > Sphingobacteriales > Sphingobacteriaceae > Pedobacter. Next base: position 4,114 of record NZ_JAZQPU010000026.1, on the reverse strand, counting down.
TTTCGCCACTTCAGTTTGTGGAATAGGCCACAAATACATGCGTGGATTGAAGTTGTGTTTTCTAACTTCAATTGTATTATAAATAGTACCCGTTGCTGTTTTTACTGGCTCAGTTCCGTGCATTAATCGATTATCGGTCTGTTCGGCTATTTTCCATCTGCGCACATCGAAAAATCTATGACCTTCGAAAGCAAGTTCTTTTTGACGTTCTCTTACAATTATTTCCCGCATCTGGACTTGAGTTAGCCCTGTTGATAGCTTATAAGGTGACAATCCAGCTCTCTCTCTGATACTTTCCACAGCAGCATATACCTGTTGGTCGGGAGCCCCCAGGTACTCGTTTCTTGCTTCGGCAAAATTGAGTAATATTTCTGCATACCTGATGATGGGGAAACAGCGGGGGGTGGAAACGTTGAACCAGTTGCCAACAACATCTCTATTCAACATTTTAAATGTATAATAACCTGTAGGTGTTCCCTTATAGATTGCATCCTGCCCAGAAGTCACATTGTTGGGACTGGTTTTATCAATGTATATATTTACGGGAATTCTAGCTAATTCTGGCGTGTGATACACCAATGATTGATCACGGGTAAAGGTATTGGAAAAACGGGGATCTCTATTGGCATAGGGCTGCTGTGGATTATATCCAGATGCTGGATCATTTATTTCCAATCCATTTCGCATTCCAAACACATTTACTAATTCGAGGTAAGGATATGCTCCGGGATCAGTAACCCCATGCGTAGGTGGATTCCATACCGACTCCAATTCTCTATTCGGCCCTTGCATTTTCGCTAATATCAGTTCAGAACTTTTGCGAAGTTGGAACACCCAGTAAAATCCATAACCAGGCTCAGTGGTATTGTTCACATAGAGAGAATAGTTCCCGCTATTCATGATTTCAAGTGCTGCATCCTCTGCCTTTTTCCATCTTTCTTTATCATAACTTGGATAGGCCACAGTAGACTTTAAGGGTTCTGCCTGGGCAATGCCACCACCATTAAACAGAGGGCTTGCTGCATACAACAATACTCTAGCTTTTAAAGCCATACAAGCTGCCTTATTTATCCTGCCGTAATCCTCACCAGTTTGAATCCAGGGAAGGTCTTTTGCAGCCACCTGGGTTTCCTGTACAATATAATCTACACATTCCTGAAAGGTATTTCTTGTGGAGGGTATGACATCGGTGGCATTATATACCGAATCGCCCATAAGCGTAATTCCACCATAATGCTCCAACAGGATAAAATAGTAATAGGCTCTTAAGAAACGAGCTTCCGCTATAACCCTTGTTTTAGTAACATTGCCCATTTTGGTTTTTGACAAGTTTTTCAATATGAGGTTTACGCGTCTGATATTGGCAAAAGAACTTTTGTAGACATCACTTGTAATGATGCTGGGATTTACAGTTCCCGTTGCAAATTGAATATAGGTATTGACAGCACCTGACGATGCTCCCTCAGCCTCATCGCTGCTGGCATCTAAGCCGCCTCCACCAAATCTTTTTGGCGCAGTGCTAATGCCTATATCAGAATAAATACTGGATAAAAAATTTATCGTATAGGTACTATCTGCGAACACGACTTGTTCATTGAGGTCAGTAGACTGCGTTTGGTCTAAAAAGCTTTCTTTCTGACAGGAATGCAGAAAGGCACTAATAACGATGCCAATTAACAATAACTTATTTTTTTTCATTTGATCAATAATTGTTGGCTATAAAAGGCCATGTGATAAGAACAAAAAGCTACAACACTTCTATTCCCTTCTCTGTGAGTTGCCCGATTATACTTCGGGACCCTATTAACCTTCTAACTGCTCCTCCTTTATAAATATAGATGACTAAAACGTTTTAGCGACAATATAATAGAGCTTGTTAGAAGTTACATGGTAGAGACGGATGTAGTGTAAGTTTGACTAAAATGATTTATTTAATTTATTTTAACACCAGTGCATTATATTAGGTGTAATCAATGATTTTAAGGCATAGAGCAACACCTCAGGAGCGAGTAATTTTTTTTTCATAACAGATATATATTTAGTTAGAAGCTAAAATAAAACAACTAAATCAATTTAGCAAATTAATAGGGTTTTTTTTTGAAGTTATTAAACATAAGCTAAACGAAATAGGATAGTAGGTATATGCTGCTATCCTATTTCATTTAGTTTACAAATAAATTATTTCTCCAGGCCCCAGTTTTTATTTGGTTCTGCTCCCATTTCAAGTTTTAAAATTCCACCTTTCATTATGGTCTTGTAGTCTATCCAACATTTATTGTATGGCTTTCCATTTAATGTAGCACGCTGTATATAAATATTTTGATCAGAATTATTCTTTGCTTCAATAGCGAATTTTGTACTTTTATCTGCATTTAAAACAACCTTATTAAATACAGGGCTTGTTATTTCATACCTACTATCTCCTGGAGCAATGGGATGGATTCCACTTGCGGCCAAAACATACCAGGCAGACATCTGACCTACATCTTCATTCCCGACTAACCCTTCAACTGAATTCAAATAAGCCCTTTTACATATTTCTCTGGTCCATTTTTGAGTCAGCCAAGGATAACCCAGCCTATTGAATAAAAATGGAACATGATGAACAGGTTCATTTGCGTGATTATAGTAGTCGTTCCACATCAAATTTTGCGGAGCTTTTTCAAAGAAATCAACTAAATCGTCACGAACTTTATCGTTACCACCCATTAATTCAACCATACCCTTAACGTCTTGCGGCACAAACCAGCCTTGTTGATAAGGATTGCTTTCCATAGAACCATACCACTGTTTCAAACGCCCCTCTGCTGGCCAAGGCTCCCAGTTGCCGTTGGCATCCCTTGGTCTGAACCAACCTTTCTCGGCATCAAATATATTTCTGTATGCTTGACCTTTTTTAGAATATTTTTCTGCATCGGCAGTTTTGCCCATCCCTTTAGCCATCTGAGCAACGCACCAATCGAAATAAGCATATTCTAAAGTGTTCGATATTCCAAAAGATGTTGTGGTATACCCTTTATCACCGTTCCCGAATTTTTCGACACTATTGACGGATAAACGATAAGCTTTTTCTACATCAAAACTTCTTATATTTTTAACGTAAGCATCGGCAATGACGGAAACGGCAGGATTACCGATCATGCAACCACTATAGGAATTCAGAAGCTCCCATCTTTCTAAATAGTCTTTATCCTTTTCATCAGCAAGCGTTACCAATGAGTTAATCATATCGCTTACAACAGTTGGATTAATAATGGTTTGCAAAGGCATCTGACTACGAAAAACGTCCCATCCACTAAATATGGTACGCTTAGTGAAATTTTTAGATTGATGAGCTTTATCATCACCACCTATATAATTCCCATCTACATCTTCAAATATTCTTGGATCAATCTGGGTGTGGTACAATGAAGTATAGAAAACTCTCTTTTGATCTTCAGTACCGCCCTCGATACTAATTTTCGCTAAAGAATTAGCCCATAACTCTTTAGCCTTCATTTGTACTTTATCGAATGCCCAATCTTTTATTTCAGTTTCGAGGTTTTGTCTGGCACCATCCATACTTATAAATGAAATGCCGGCTTTCATTAAGACCTCTTCATTTTCAGAAGTGTTAAACTCTGTGAAAAACCCTAAATGTTTTCCCTGTTTTTCCTTTAGACCTTTTATAACAACTGCATTAGCTATTAGTTCCTGGTATTCCTTACTGCCTACCTCTTCTCTTTTTCTGGTAGCACCGGCAGGAATTGCAGCAGACCATATACCATAGGTTTTTAATGGTTTACTAAATTCTGCATAAAAATAAACGGTATAATTTGCATTGCCTTCTCCATTTCCCCAACCACCACCTTCTGGTGTACACTTCATCCATCCTCTGATAGCATGATCATTAATTACCTGAATATACTGCTCTGTAGAGGTGCCACCCACCCTTCTTGCAAGGTCTATTTGGATTCTGGACGTGGGATTTGATGGAAATGTAAAACGAAGCATGCCGCTATGGGGAGCAGCTGTTGCTTCAGCCTTAATTTTATGATCAGTAAGAAATACAGCATAAGCACCTGCAGATGCCTTTTCTGATTTTTTATCATATCTGGATCGATATCCGTTGTCT
>NZ_JAZQPU010000025.1:0-22101 GCF_045628745.1 Pedobacter sp. | reverse complement strand
CTTCCTAAGACCGCTTGGCCTCCGACTTATATCTTCTGGGTTTATGCTGCAATCATCATCGGGTTGATCTTGGTTCAGTTCCTGATCAGCTCGGACTCCAGTAAACCTATCGCATATCGTACCTTTGAAAAAGAGATGCTTCTTCCGGGGGACGTTGAAAAAATCGTTGCCTACAAGTATGAGGACCTCGTTCGTGCGGATGTTTTTATTAAGAAAGACCGCCTTAAGGATCCAAAATATGCTCCTTACAAGAACAAAAACAACTTTGGTGCTGCAGACGGTCCCACCGTCTATTTCAATTCGGGCTCTATGGACGGCCTGGATAATCAGCTAAGAGAGTCTCAGAAAGATATTCCTGAGGATCAGCGGATTGCGGCAATAAAAGAAACCAGACAAAGTACTTTGAACTCCTGGTTCTTTACGATCATTGTACCAGTATTGCTTTTCATCGGCTTCTGGATCTTCATCATGCGCAGAATGGGCGGTGGTGCAGGCGGGGGCGGTGGCCAGATCTTCAACATTGGTAAGTCGAAAGCCACGCTTTTTGATAAGGAAAGCCAGGTGAATGTAACGTTTAATGATGTTGCTGGCCTTGAGGAAGCTAAACAAGAGGTTATGGAGATCGTAGATTTCCTTAAAAACCCTAAAAAATACACCAATTTAGGGGGTAAAATCCCTAAAGGAGCACTCCTTGTAGGTTCTCCTGGTACCGGTAAAACCTTGCTTGCCAAGGCTGTTGCTGGCGAAGCCCAAGTACCATTCTTCTCACTATCAGGCTCTGACTTCGTAGAGATGTTTGTGGGTGTTGGTGCGTCCAGGGTGCGTGACTTGTTTAAACAGGCTAAAGATAAGGCGCCATGTATCATCTTTATTGATGAGGTGGATGCCATTGGCCGTGCCCGTGGTAAAAACAGCATGATGGGTGGAAATGATGAAAGAGAAAACACCTTAAACCAGTTATTGGTTGAAATGGATGGTTTTGGAACAGATTCAGGTATTATCATTCTTGCTGCAACTAACCGACCTGATGTATTAGATTCGGCATTATTGAGACCTGGAAGGTTTGACCGTCAGATTTCAATCGATAAACCTGATTTAGTAGGCCGTGAACAGATATTCAAAGTTCACTTAAAGCCAATTAAAACAGCAGAAGTGGTTGATGCTAAAAAGCTTTCTGCACAAACACCAGGTTTTGCTGGTGCTGAAATTGCCAACGTTTGTAACGAAGCGGCTTTAATTGCTGCCCGACGTAACAAACCATTTGTAGACATGCAGGATTTTCAGGATGCAATTGACCGTGTAATTGGTGGATTAGAGAAAAAGAATAAAATCATCTCTCCGGAAGAAAAGAAAATTGTTGCTTATCACGAAGCGGGTCATGCTATTGCGGGCTGGTTTTTAGAGCATGCAGATCCATTGGTTAAGGTATCTATTGTTCCTCGTGGTGTTGCTGCTTTAGGCTATGCTCAATACCTGCCAAAAGAACAATTCCTGTATACGACAGAACAACTAACAGACGGCATGTGTATGACCCTTGGTGGTCGTGTTGCGGAAGAAATAGTCTTTGAGAAAATTTCAACTGGTGCACAGAATGACCTTGAACGTATTACCAAACTTGCTTATGCGATGGTGACAATCTATGGTATGAATGCTGTTGTAGGTAATGTATCTTTCAATGATCCACAAAACGAATACAACTTTAGTAAGCCTTATTCTGATAAAACAGCTCAGCTTATTGATGAAGAAGTCCGAAAGATCATTAACGATGCTTACATGAGAACTAAACAATTGCTGATCGATAATCGCGGTGGTTTAGAGAAACTTGCTAAAAAGCTAATTGAAAAAGAAATCTTATTTCAGGCTGATCTAGAGGAGATCTTAGGCAAACGTCCATTTGATCACCGAACTACTTATGATGAGTTTGTAAATGGAACGGGAGACCAAACGCCAGCAGCTGAAGGCTTACTTCACGATGGCATCAGTGAAACTGCTGATCCTACAGAAATAAACAATACAACGCCAACTGTGGGCTAAATAATTATGGTAAGCTGCCGTTTTCACGAACGGCAGCAAATCTAATCGCTATGCAAGAAAACATCTCTTCTAAAGAGTTGATGCTAAAGAAAATAAGGAAAGCCCTGTTAGAAAAAAGAGATAATCCTTATCCTAATTTAGAAGATACCCCGCTTTACAAAAACAACGAAGAAATTCTTGAAATACAATTTGCCGAACAGCTTAGTGCTGTTTCCGGCAATTTTATTTTTTGTGAGAATGGAATAGACTTCATTGAAAACATCCTTGAACTAGCTGATAAATTCAATTGGCGAAAAATCTATTGCTGGGAGCCAGAATTACAGGCTTTACTCGAAGAGTACGAATTCCCCTTTTATAAGACGGATAAAGACTTTGAAATGGCCGAGGTTGGAATTACCTCATGTGAGGCGTTAATTGCCCGTAACGGCTCTGTTATGGTCTCTAATCATAATGCTGCAGGCAGAAGACTCAGCATATTTCCACACCATCATCTTGTGATTGCCAAAACCGGGCAACTGGTGCCTGATTTAAAAGAAGCTTTTGCTTTAATTAAAAAAAAATACGGTACTGAATTACCTTCTATGGTCAGCACCATTACCGGTCCCAGCCGTACAGCAGACATCGAAAAAACCTTAGTATTAGGGGCTCACGGTCCGAAGGAACTCTTCGTTTTTCTGGTAGACGATTTCAGATAATTTTGTACTTTGATTAAATATGTTTAATTTTAAACTGTATACCCAAATAGTATCTAGTACAAAATGGACAATAAAAAGCATATATACTCTGTAATCGCAGGTACTGGAAGTTATATTCCAGAAAATGTTATAGCCGGCGATGCCTTTATTAACGCTACATTTTTCGAAAATGGCCTTCAGCTTGAAAAGGAAAACGCAGAAATCATCACTAAATTTACTGAAATAACGGAGATCAAAGAGAGACGCTATGTCGATGCTTTGCACGTTAACAGTACCATTGCTTCTTTTGCCGCCCAAAAGGCAATAGATGATGCGGGTATTGACAAAGAAACTTTAGATCACATCATACTATGTCACAATTTTGGTGATATCCAGATGGATAGCAACAGAATGGACATGCTACCAGCCCTGGCCGCAAAAGTAAAGCAAGAGCTTGCCATAGTGAATCCGGACTGTGTGGCTTATGACATCATATTTGGCTGTCCCGGTTGGATTCAAGGCTCTATACAGGCAGACTATTTAATTAGAAGTGGCGATGCCAAGCGCGTATTAGTTATTGGATCTGAAACTTTATCAAGGATCATAGATCCTCATGATAGAGACAGTATGATCTTTTCAGATGGGGCAGGTGCAGTCGTTTATGAAGCACGGGAATCAGAAGAACCCATTGGAATTTTAGCGCATAAAACACAAACCTTTGCTGCAGAATATGCCTCTCTGCTTGTTATGGGAAAAAGCAATAATCCTGCCGCCTGCCAGACAAACAGTTACCTGAAAATGAATGGTAGAAAACTTTATGAGTTTGCCGTGATCAATGTGCCTCAGGTGGTAAAACAAGCAATAGACAAAGCAGGATTAGGGATTGAAGATATTAAAACTGTATTTATACATCAGGCTAACGGAAAGATGGACAATGCCATCATGAAGCGTCTGTTTAAACTCTACCAAGTAGATAAAATACCGGAAAAGCTTGTACCGATGACCATTTCATGGCTGGGGAACAGTTCTGTGGCTACGGTACCAACTTTACTGGACCTTGTAAGAAGAGGTGAGGTAGAAGGTTATAAGATAGAGAAGGGGCAATACGCTGTATTTGCTTCTGTAGGAGCAGGAATGCACATCAATGCCTTTGTGTATAAATTTTAACCATACCAGCATCGAAAATCCTTAACAGGTCTTTTATAAAACCATACCCATAAAAAAAACTGCCTGGTCAATGACTGGGCAGTTTTTTTTATATCTTTTTAAACCTTATTGTTGTTCTGCTAATTCAAGCGTTAAAGCCTCATCAACTAAAATTCTACCACAGTGCTCACACACAATGATTTTTTTACGCTGACGGATGTCTAACTGACGTTGAGGTGGAATTTGGTTGAAACAACCAGAGCATGAATCTCTGTCGATAGTTACAACGGCAAGACCATTATTAGCATTCTTTCTCAATCTCTTGTATGCAATTAACAACCTTTCATCGATAGACGCTTCCGCTTTCTCAGACTTTTTGGTTAAGTTTAATTCTTCTTTTTCCGTTTCAGATGTGATGGTTTGCAATTCCCCCTTTTTAATTTCAAGGTCTTTCTTTCTGGATTCCTGATCAGCTAAAGCTTTTTCATAAATCTCAGTTTTCTGAGCAATTTCAAATCCATGTTCGCGAATTTTCTTTTCACACACCTGAATTTCCAATGTCTGGATTTCAACCTCTTTTGTTAAAGCATCGTATTCACGATTATTTTTAACATCCTTTAGCTGGGTTTCATACTTTTTGATCAGGTTTTGAGACTCTTTGATCATATTTTTACGCGTTACGATCGCATCTTCAATATCATCAAGCTCGCTTTTTAGTTTCTGAATGCGGGTTTCTAAACCAGCAACTTCGTCTTCTAAATCAGCCACTTCCATAGGTAACTCACCACGGATTTGACGTATTTTATCGATTTTTGTATGAAGTGTTTGTAATTCGTATAAAGCTTTAAGCTTTTGCTCTACAGTTTGTTCCATTAAAAGAAATAATTTATGGGGTTTGTATTATGCTCCGTTAAACGGACTGCAAAGTTAGGGAATTTTTCTTGAATAATTTCCACTAACAAATCAGATGTAAATTGTTCACTTTCAAAGTGTCCGATATCTGCAATCATCAATTTTTTATCCGCATCAAAAAATTCATGGTATTTAAAATCTCCGGTAATAAACACATCGGCATTTGCTGCAATGGCATCAGGTAATAAAAAGCTTCCTGAGCCTCCGCAAACAGCCACTCTTCTTATCTTTTTGGGCAGTGGCTGGGTATGGCGGATCACGGTGACATCCATATGCTCTTTTAAATAAGTTAAAAAAGCTTCAGGTTCCATGCTATCTTCCAGCCAACCGACCATTCCGGCACCAACATTCTGCAATTTATTATCCAGGGAATAGACGTCGTAGGCCACTTCCTCATAGGGATGGTTCTCTAACAAGGCCACAATAATTTTTCTTTCATCCTGAGCAAGAAAAATAGTTTCAATTCTCACTTCTTTCTCCTGGTGAAGAACACCTCTTTCACCTACAAAAGGATTCGTATTCTCATTCCCTTTAAAAGTGCCAAAGCCTTCCGTATTAAAGCTACATTCATTGTAGTCAGATATTTGACCTGCGCCGGCATGAAAAAGTGCCGCTCTGACTTGTAAAGCCTGTTCATTAGGACAAAAAGTAACCAGTTTCTTCAACAGACCTTTTTTTGGTCTTAACACTCTAGGGTTCTTTAATTTTAATCGCTTACAGATTTCACCACTTACACCATTATGGACATGATCTAGATTGGTGTGTATAGCATACAGTGCAATGTTATTTTGAATAGCTTTAATTACCACTCTTTCGATGTAATTGGTGCCATTCAGTTTTTTTAAACCTTTAAAAACAATAGGATGATGGGTAATAATAACGTTGCAGCCGTGTAAAATAGCCTCTTCAACAATTTCTTCCGTACAATCCAGCGCTACAAGAACGCCTGAAATTTCCCGGTCAGCATCTCCGACAATTAATCCGGAGTTGTCATAATCTTCCTGGTAATTCAAAGGGGCATAGCTTTCCAGAAATCTGGTTAACAACGATAACTTCATAAGGGTAAATTTACATTAAATTTCCCATTCTTATCATCTGTAAACTTTCAAAAACCATACGTTGGTTATATTCAAAAGCTAAATTCTTGTAATTAAGCAAATCAATGATCGTTCCAATGAAACATAAACCTATGGTGAAGAAATATAAAATTCCCATACCTATTTGGTTCAATAGGAACCTGGGTAAACCGGGCACAAAAAATCCAAGGATACAATATAAAACCATATCGTCAGGATTTCTGCGTTTACCGCTATAAATCATTAAAAAGCCACGCAGTTGTTCTTCACTAAAACCCGTTGTTGCACGCTGCAAATACGAAAATTCGTCGGGGGTGATCCCCGGTAGCATCATAAATGGTGAACTAAACATCTTCCTCTTCCTTTCTCTGTAATTTATTTATCCTACTGGTTATCAACTGTAACCTCATTAAAACCAATATCCGGTAACTTAAAATCATCAATGCCGGGATCCCAAACCAATGCAACTTTAAACTTAAGCTGAGGTTCCCATGTAATAAGGCAATGATTGACCTACCCATTCCACAACCGGGGCAACAATTAAATCCCATATTGGCCAATGGACAAATGGTTAAATGAGCTGCTGCTGGATGTATTGAATTTTTACTACTGGCTAGCATAATTAAAGCCATAACCCAAAAGAGCAATTCAAAAGGCAATGGAGAGCGCAATTTAATCATTATATCATTGTTTTAAATGTTAATGAAGGGTGCATGATTGCTAAGCGCCGCTATTTAGGCGAATTGCTCATGAGGTTTACATTTGATAATTAATTTTTAGACTGAAATCTTAAATCAATGTTACAAAATAGCAATTCTTAAATCTTACATTTGTGTGTGAACATCCGCGACCTGATTAACAGATATAAAACAGATGAGCGCATTGTCGCATTGGCAAAGGCCCTCAACGGACCCAAAGGAAATAAAGTACAACTTAAGGGTTTAGTAGGCTCTGCTGATGCCACTATTGCTTCAGCGATCTATTTTTTATTACACCAACCTCAGTTATTTATTTTGCCCGACCGCGAGGAAGCGGCCTATTTCTTGGCTGACCTGGAAAACATCCTGGAAAAAGAAGTACTCTTGTTTCCTTCATCCTTCAGAAAGGCCTTTGACTTTACCCAAATTGATACCGCAAATGTATTGGGAAGGGCAGAAGTACTTAACGAACTAAACCACCATTCTGAATTTGGAAAAATTGTAGTCACCTATCCCGAAGCCCTGGCAGAAAAAGTAATTGATAGGTCAGTATTAGAGAAAAACACCCTTGAAATTAGTGTTAACGCTAAATTGGGGATAGAATTTATCAATGAATTCTTAATAGATTACGATTTCAACAGAACAGATTTTGTGTATGAACCCGGGCAGTTTTCTATCCGTGGGGGTATTGTAGACATCTTTTCTTTTTCACACGATCTTCCTTACCGCATTGAGTTTTTCGGCGATATTGTAGAAAGTATCCGGACCTTTGAGATTGAATCACAGCTATCTGTAGAGGATGTCAAAAGTTTGATGGTCATTCCCAACGTACAATCTAAGTACCTCACTGAAAACAACATTAGCTTACTAGATTACATTGATAAAGACACGCAACTGTGGTTTAAAGATGTTGAATTTACCCTTGACGTAGTCAAAAGTGGCTATAAAAAAGCGGTAGAACTTTGGAAAGCACTCCCCGTTAAGGAAAAAAATGAAAATCAGGATTGGATAGATCCAAAATACGGGTTTACTGATGAAAAGATGCTTGGAGATATCCTGCATGACTTTTATCTGGTAGAGTTTGGTAAACAGTTTTTCTACAAAACTGAGGCTGTTTTCACCTTTGAAACCAAACCGCAACCATCCTTTAATAAAGACTTTAACCTGCTTATTCATAACCTGAAGGAGAATGAAAAGCAAGGCATTCATAATTTTATCTTCAGTGCGACAGCCAAACAAACAGAAAGGCTATTTGCCATATTAGATGACATTGATAAAACAGCAAAGTTTACACCAGTTAACCTGGCGCTAAGAGAAGGCTTTATCGACCCGCAGCAACACCTTGCTTTCTATACAGACCATCAGATTTTTGATCGTTTTTACAAGTATAAACTCAAAAGAGGCTATCAACGCAGTCAATCCATTACCCTGAAAGAACTCCGTGACTTAAAACCAGGCGATTTTGTAACCCATATTGACCATGGTATTGGCAAATATGCTGGTCTTGAAAAAGTAGAAGTGAACGGTAAAACGCAGGAAATGATCAGGCTGGTTTATGCCGACAATGATCTGCTGTATGTCAACATCAACTCGCTGAATAGGATAGCTAAATACAGTGGTAAAGATGCTGGTGCTCCCAAGCTCAATAAACTTGGTACAGAAGCCTGGGATAAGCTAAAAAAAACCACTAAAAAAAAAGTTAAAGACATTGCCCGTGACCTCATTAAGCTCTATGCTTTAAGGAAATCCCAGGTGGGGACGGCATTTATGCCTGATGGCTATATGGAAACAGAACTGGAGGCTTCCTTCATTTATGAAGATACTCCAGACCAGGAAAAGGCCACTAATGACATTAAAAAGGATATGGAAGCTCCACATCCCATGGACCGTTTAATTTGTGGTGATGTAGGTTTTGGAAAAACAGAAATTGCCATCAGGGCAGCTTTTAAAGCTGTTGCTAATGGCAAACAGGCTGCGGTATTAGTGCCTACAACCATTCTGGCTACCCAACATTTTAAAACATTCTCCCAGCGTTTAAAAGAATTCCCGGTAACGGTAGATTACATCAACCGTTTCAAAACCAATAAACAGATCAAGGAAACCTTGGTGAAGCTTGCAGAAGGTAAAGTAGATATTATTATCGGTACCCATCGTTTGCTGAGTAAAGACGTTAAATTCAGAGACCTCGGCATCATGATCATTGATGAGGAACAGAAATTTGGAGTAAGCTCCAAAGAGAAGTTAAGGGCTTTGAGGGTCAATGTAGATACCCTTACCCTTACGGCAACACCTATTCCAAGAACTTTGCATTTTTCTTTAATGGGTGCAAGAGATCTTTCCATCATCAATACTCCTCCGCCAAACCGCCAGGCGGTGAATACTGAACTTCATGTTTTTAATGATAAACTCATTCAGGAAGCGGTACAGTTTGAGCTGGATCGCGGTGGACAAGTGTTTTTTATCCATAATAGGGTAAATGACCTGCCTCAACTAGGTGGTTTAATTAAAAAATTAGTCCCAAAAGCACGTATTGGCATTGCTCATGGACAATTAGATGGTGATGCACTGGAAGATGTAATGCTTGATTTTATTAATGGTGAAAAGGATGTTTTAGTGGCTACAACTATTATTGAAGCCGGCCTTGACATTCCAAATGCCAATACCATCATTATCAACCATGCCCATATGTTCGGTCTGAGTGATTTACACCAAATGCGTGGCAGGGTAGGCCGTTCTAATAAAAAGGCCTTTTGTTATTTGTTAAGTCCGCCTTTAGCCACCCTGACTTCTGAAGCCAGAAAAAGACTAAGTGCGATAGAAGAGTTTTCAGACCTTGGGAGCGGATTTAATATCGCCATGAGGGATTTAGACATACGGGGCAGTGGAAACCTCTTAGGAGCCGAGCAAAGTGGCTTTATCGCAGAGATAGGCTTCGAGATGTACCACAAAATTCTTGACGAAGCCATTCAGGAACTGAAAGAAGATGAATTTAAAGACCTTTTCAAAGACGAGCCGCAGCGACCTTTTGTTCATTTCACTCAGATAGACACTGATTTGGAGCTGTATATTCCCGATGATTATGTAACCAATATTACCGAGCGGTATAACCTTTACACGGAGCTTTCTAAAATAGACAATGAAGAACAGCTCAAAGCTTTCGAATCTTCGCTAAAAGACAGGTTTGGTCCAGTACCTAAGCCCGTTAAAACCATGCTTAATGTATTGCGTTTACAATGGGTGGCCAAGCAACTAGGTTTTGAAAAGCTGAGCTTCAAAAAAGGAGTGATCAGGGGGTATTTTATTCCAGATAAACAAAGTGCCTTTTTTGATTCCCTAATGTTCAATAAAATATTGCACTTTGCGCAAATGCATCCTCGTTTATGCAATTTAAAAGAAGTAAAAAACTCCTTAAGAATTGCTTTTGAAAATATCAATAACGTAGATGAAGCCGTTGAAATGCTCAACATGGTTGCCCAGTAAATCCAATAATAAAACCCCAAGCCAATGAACCCACAAATACTCCAGGAACTGGTGACTATGCGCATGCCCTTTGGCAAACACAAAAACTGGATCATCTGCGATTTACCGGAAGCTTACCTTGTATGGTTCCATAGCAAAGGTTTTCCTCCCGGTAAATTAGGAGAACAGCTGAGTACACTCTATGAGATTAAGCTCAACGGACTGGAATACTTATTAAAACCATTAAGGGGAGCTAAATAGCCCCCTAATTAAGGACCAAATAGAGATAGGTAAACACAATCGGAGCCGCAATCAGTAAACCATCAAAGCGGTCTAAAATGCCACCATGACCGGGTAAGATATTTCCCGAGTCTTTTACATTTAAGCTTCGTTTAAGCATCGACTCTACAAGGTCTCCCAGGGTACCAAACGAAACCACAAGGACGGCCATTCCCATCCATACCGGGGCACTGATTTCCTTGAAAAACAAGGAAATGATAAAGGCCACAAGTACACTGGTAAATACACCACCAGAAAAACCTTCCCATGATTTTTTAGGCGAATGACGTTCGAACAATTTGGTTTTACCCAACTTTCTACCAAACAGGTAAGCCCCTGTATCACTGGCCCAAAGCATCAATAAAAAGGCTAGTGGTAAATGAAAATTATAACCATCCGCAGAAAATACAAAGCCCAGGGCATAGAAAAAACAGAAAGGAATAGTGATATAAATAAAGCCGGCAAAAGTATAAGAAATGTCTGCAAAAGGAGACGGTGTTTTTTGGTAGAGGGTAGAAATAAAGACACCAAAAACCAATGGAATCAAGAGTAACAGGTAACGATTTTCAAAATTTAACAAAAAGTTAGACGCTACTACTAAAAAGATAACCCCACTGGTGGTTAGCCCTAAAAGAACATTGGGTTTGCTGCCCGTGGTTTTTATCAATTTATAAAATTCCATTAAAGCAATAAGGCTCAACAGAAGATAAAAAAAGGTAAATGTATAGGCGCCCAGAAAGATGGAAGCTAACATTACCAGGGTAAAAAAGAATGCTGTGATGGCTCTGGTCTTCATTTATAATTCGTTTTCTTTAATGTAAGCATTTGCCTTTTCTACATCTTCCGGTCGCACCATAACGGTCATTACCCCAAATGCTTTGTAGGAAGAATCCTGTTTATTCAATACTACAGCAGGTATATCATTTTCTATTAAACCCTGTTTAAGGATTTCAGCGGTATAAACATTCTCTGTTGTGTATACTTTAACCCAGTTGTTTTCCATAAGTTGATTGTTGTTTAAATTTCCAAAATATAAATATTGATAAAAGCAGACTCAAGACGTAGCCATACCATTGGAAGTGAAAAGTTTGTTCAGCCTCATTTAAAGGCAGATTTTTAATTTGTAAATACCAGGCCATGCAGACTGCAAACCCATTATTTAAAAAATGAGCTAACATGGCATACCACAAGCTGCCACTCCACAGGTAAATGTAACCAAAACCGGCACCTAGCAACAGGCGTGGTAGAAAGCCATAAAACTGCATGTGGATGGCACTAAAAATAAAAGCAGAGAGCCATATAGCTACATGAGGATTTCCAAACATGCGGGTAAAAGAGCGCTGTACGCCACCCCTGAACATTAATTCTTCAGCTATGGCTGGAAGTAAAGCAATCATAAAAAGATTAAGCAGAAAGTCTCCAAATCCCTTCATCGTTAACAACAGCAGTGTCATTCTCATTGCTTCCTCTTCTTTAGCCTTCATCCATAATTCTACAGGTTTCAGAAAGTCGGGCAAATGCATTTGCTGGTTCCATAATGCAGTCCATTCCATAAAAGGCATGGAACACAGCATCAGTAACAATACTAAGCCGAGTAAAGGTAATTGCGGTTTTTTAAACCCATAAAACACTTTAATTTTAATGCGTTCGGTAAGGGCTAAAAATAAGGGTGGTAGCAAAAATAAACCTACAGTGGTTAAAATTTGTAATACTTTTAAGCCATTTATATATTTTGGATCCCCACTGGCCAATGCGGCCTGATCAGTCCATAAGACTGAGCCATACCAGCCATACAGTATGAAAATACCTATGATGGAACAGATGGTAATTCCTGCCAAAGCATACGAAACAAGGATAAGTAATTGTAAATAAGCACTTCTTTCAGGCTTTTCGGGGTATAAAAAATTCATTATTCTTATTATTTGTACCTTTGTATTTTTAATTTTGGTTTGAAGATAGAGAAATGTCTGTAAAGATAGGAAATATTGATTTGGGAGCCTTCCCTTTATTGCTTGCACCGATGGAAGATGTGAGTGATCCACCTTTTCGTTTTGTATGTAAACAAAGCGGGGTAGATATGATGTATACAGAGTTCATCTCGTCTGAAGGACTCATCCGTGATGCCGCAAAGAGTAGGCAGAAACTGGATATTTTCGAATATGAAAGACCCATAGGCATACAGATTTTCGGCAGTGAAATTGACCATATGAGGGAAGCGACTGAAATTGCCAGTCTTGCCGGACCGGATTTAATGGACATCAACTACGGTTGTCCTGTTAAGAATGTGGCCTGCAGAGGTGCTGGAGCCAGTCTTTTACAAGATATAGATAAAATGGTTAAAATGACCGAAGCAGTGGTTAAAGCAACGCATTTACCTGTTACCGTGAAGACCCGCTTAGGCTGGGATGACAACACCAAGAACGTTGATGAGGTGGCTGAAAGACTCCAGGACATCGGTATACAAGCTTTAACCATCCACGGCAGAACAAGGGCACAGCTTTATAAGGGGGTGGCTGACTGGACCATGATCAGGGAAATTAAAAGGAACCCGAGAATTAAGATTCCTATTTTTGGAAATGGCGACATTGATAGTCCTCAAAAAGCTGCAGCATGGCGTCAGGAATACGAAGTCGATGGCATTATGGTAGGCCGTGCGGCCATAGGTTATCCATGGATCTTCAGGGAAATTAAACACTACTTTGAAACCGGAGAAATGCTGGCTGGCCCAACGGTAAAAGAAAGGGTAGATGTTTGCAGAACGCACTTTACCAAATCTTTGGAATGGAAAGGCCCAAGGGTAGGAATTTTCGAAATGAGAAGACATTATGCCAATTATTTTAAGGGTTTACCGGATTTCAAAGGCTACAGAATGCAATTGGTAAAAGAAGAAAATATAGAAATTATCCATAGCCTGTTGGATGAGATTGCCTACAAATATGAACACATCGAACCATTGAATGAAATGGCTTGATTTTTGAATTCTAAATCTTAAATTTACAGCAATGGTTACTGCAATTACTCAGGATATAAAAATTTCCGTGGAAACGATGTACCAGGATGATTATTCTAATCCTGGTAACGAACAGTTTATGTTTGCTTATCGTATAGAGATTGAAAATTTATCGGAATACACCATCCAGTTAAAAAGACGCAAATGGTATATTTTTGACTCAAACGGCATCATCAGAGAAGTAGAAGGTGAGGGAGTCGTAGGCGTACAGCCTATTATTGAGCCCGGTGGCACACATGCTTATGTATCAGGCTGTCAGCTTTCTACAGAAATAGGGAGCATGAAAGGACATTATTACATGTCGAGGGTAATTGTTGATACCGAATTTACCGTTGATATTCCGCAATTTCAATTGATTGCTCCTTACAGACTGAACTAACTTCTGCCTCTGCCAAATAACATAGAAGTATAATAAATCAGGTTAGCCAGCGCACCTAAAGCTGCAATTACGTAGGTCATTGCCGCCCACCATAAGGCATCTTTGGCTTTCCTGTTCTCTTCTTTGGTATACATCACCTCACTATTAGTGCTTAACCATAATAAAGCCCTTTTACTGGCATCAAATTCTACAGGTAAGGTTACAAGGCTAAAAACCGTAATCAGCAGTAAACCCGCTACCCCAATGCTCAAAATCATGGTATTTCCGGTAAAGCCTATCATCAGTACACCTAAGATCAGTACCCATTGCAGCAGGTTGGAAGAAATACTCACCACAGGTACCATATTTGACCTGAATTGCAACCAATGGTAAGACCTGGAATGTTGTACTGCATGGCCGCATTCATGTGCCGCAACAGCGGCTGCCGCTATACTTCTGCCATGATAGACATCTGTGCTTAAGTTAACTGTTTTATCAAGTGGATTATAATGGTCGGTCAATTGTCCTTCTGTACTCATGATCTGTACATCATAAATACCATAATCCTGGAGCATTTTCTCCGCTACTTCTTTACCTGATAGCTTAGAACTTAATTGTACCTCCGCGTATTTTGAAAACTTGTTCCTAAAACTCCACTGCACAACCATACTGATCACCAGCATGATTACCATCGCTATCAAATACATTTCCATTTCTTTAAGAGTATGTTTTTCAAATTGTTATAATCAAAAAGTGTTCCCCAATTCAATAATCACCTATAAATGATATTAAATTATCCACATGGAATATTCTTCTCTTTAAAGAATGTAATTATCTCTAAATGAAAGCAATATTGTAGCACTTTAGAACAAATAAAATTTGCTAAAATACTTGCTATAAATATATATTATACTCACTTTTGATAAAAATATTAGTAAATGGAAGTCATTGCAATTCTCCTTCTGGTCCTTATTTTAGTCGTGTTGACCATTCTTTTTTTTAAAAAACCGGCAGCATCCCCGTCTAATCTTTTATTGGAACTCAAGGAGCAGGAACATCAAAAAGCCATTGCCTGGTTAAGGGAAGAAAAGCTTAAAACTGAAGACGAGCTGAATGACCTCAGGGTTCTTTTCTTTGAAGAAAGAAGTAAGCTTTACAAAGCCGAAGAAAACTTAAGGAGTATGGTAGATAAACAACTGGAGCAGGAAACTTACATCAAAGAACTGCAGTTAAAATCCAGGCTGGAATTTGAACAGCTGGCCAATCAAATCCTGGAAGAGAAAACCACTAAATTTACTGCGCTTAACAAAGCAAATATGGATCTGATTCTTGATCCGCTGAAAGAAAACATCAAAGCATTTGAAGATAAAGTAGAAAAGGTTTATAAATCAGAATCCGAAGAGCGCCATACACTCAAAGGGGCAATTTCTCAACTGATGCTGCAAAGCAAACAGATACAGGAAGAAGCCAATCAATTGAGCAGGGCCTTAAAAGGCGACAGTAAAAAGCAGGGCAACTGGGGAGAAGTGATTCTTGAACGTGTATTGGAACGCTCAGGCTTAGTGAAAGACAGGGAGTACCGTACACAGGTTTCTTATACAGGAAATGATGGATTGCGCCTGCAACCTGATGTAATTCTTGATCTTCCGGATGATAAACACCTGGTGATCGATGCTAAAGTTTCCCTGGTAGCTTATGAAAGGTTAGTTTGTGCAGAAACCGATCTGGAGCGCGAACTGCAGTTGAAACAGCATATTTTATCCATCAAGGCCCATATTCAAGGACTTTCGATTAAAAATTACCATGATTTATACCAGATCAATTCCCCAGATTTTGTATTGCTCTTCATTCCCATTGAATCTTCTTTTGCCATCGCCGTTCAGCAAGATGCAGAACTCTTCAATTATGCCTGGGACAGAAAAGTAGTCATCGTTAGTCCTTCCACACTCCTGGCCACACTGCGTACCATTGCCAGCTTATGGAAACAGGAAAGACAAAACAGGAACGTTTTAGAGATTGCCCGCTTAAGTGGGAGCATGTACGACAAGTTTGTTGGCTTCTTAAGCGATATGGATGCCATAGGACGCAATATTAGGCAGAGTCAGGATGCTTATGACAAAGCTTTAAATAAACTCTCCAGAGGAGCTGGAAATTTAGCCAGTACTTCAGAGAAAATTAAAAAGCTGGGTGCAAAAACGAACAAACAAATTGATTCTAAGTTTTTGGACCCAGCCATTATTGAGGAGGAAGAATTATAACTTAAATGCGTTCCAGCCCTGTGCTTTCAATTCATGGACAACATTAGATTTTGAAATCATCTTTGCACCAGAATTTTTATCAGTCATGTGACCAATTACAGTAATATCAACATCATGTTTTAATTTATCGTAATCTACCTGTTTAATCGTAAAGAGCAATTCATAGTCTTCACCACCGTTTAAAGCACATACGGTAGGGTCTAAACCTAATTCCCTTGCCGTTTCATAGGTCATTGGATCAATCGGTAATTTGTCTTCGTAAATGGTACAACCCACTTCACTTTGCTGGCAAAGGTGCAGAATTTCAGAAGCCAGGCCATCAGAAATATCTATCATTGCTGTTGGCAAAAGCTCCATCTGGCTCAATAAATCAACAATATCTCTTCTGCCTTCTGGTTTCAGCTGGCGTTCAATGATGTAATCTTTACCTTCCAGGTCTGGTTGAATATTTGGATTCTCTAAAAAGATCTGTTTCTCTCTTTCCAGTATCTGCAGGCCCACATAGGCACCACCTAAATCACCAGATACACATAAAAGATCACCGTCTTTAGCACCATTACGGTAGACAACATCTTTCTGATCAGCATGTCCAATACTGGTAATGCTGATGATGAGGCCTTGTTTACTCGAAGAAGTATCTCCACCAATTACATCAATATTAAATTTATTGCAGGCCAGTTCTATGCCTTTGTACAATTCTTCTACAGCTTCTAAAGGAAATTTACTTGATAAACCTAGTGAAACCGTAATTTGAGTGGCCACACCATTCATGGCATAAATATCACTTAGGTTAACCTGTACAGCTTTGTAACCCAGATGCATTAATGGCATATAGGCCAGGTCAAAATGAATGCCTTCCAATAATAAATCCGTTGAAACCAACACCTGTTTACCATCAAAATTTAATACCGCGGCATCATCACCTATCCCTTTTACACTGCTTTCGTGGTTAATTTTAAAATTCTCCGTCAGGTGTTTTATCAAACCAAATTCGCCAAGTAAGGCTAAATCTGTTCGTTCTTTATTTTCAAACATGGTTGTATTTTCTAAATATTTTAAATCTATCCAGGCCTTTTACAAGCCTAAACGCGCTGAAATTTCCAGCATTCTTTCAATCGGTTTTCTTGCTTCGGCAATGATATTTGCAGGCACCGTAACCTCAGGTAAACCATTTTTTAAACAAAGGTATAATTTCTCCAGGGTGTTCCTTTTCATGTACGGACAATCGTTGCAGGCGCAGTTATTATTTGGCGGTGCAGGAATAAAAGTTTTATCCGGATTTGACTTTTCCATCTGGTGTATAATTCCACTTTCTGTAGCCACAATAAATTCCTGTGCCTCGCTGCGGGTAGCATAATTTAACAAGCCCGTGGTAGAGCCAATATAGTCCGCCATTTGTAACACCGCTTCTTCACATTCAGGGTGTGCAATAAATTTTGCCTGCGGATGTCTTTCCTTTAATTTTGTGATTTTTTCTCTTGAAAAAATCTCGTGAACCATGCAGGCACCGTTCCATAAAACCAGGTCACGACCAGTTTTTTTAGCCACCCAGGCACCCAGATTTTTATCAGGTCCAAAAATTATTTTCTGCTCTTTTGGCAGACTTTCTACAATTTGAACAGCGTTGGTAGAGGTGCAAACAATGTCACTCATGGCCTTCAGTTCTGCCGTACAATTGACGTAAGTGATCACCAGGTGGTCAGGATATTTTTCCTTAAATTTTTTAAACAGGTGAGGCGGACAGCTATCTGCCAAAGAGCAACCAGCTTTCAAATCCGGGAGTAAAACTGTTTTCTCCGGAGACAGAATTTTAGCCGTTTCGGCCATGAAATGCACACCAGCGAAGACAATCACATCAGCTTCGGTTTTGGCAGCCTCCTGTGATAAACCTAAACTATCGCCAATATAATCTGCAATATCCTGAATATCAGGCTCTTGGTAGTAATGGGCGAGTATAATTGCATTTTTTTCCTTTTTTAATTTTTCAATTTCCACGAAAAGATCGAGAGTTGGGTCGATGCTTTCTTCTATAAATCCTTTGCTTTTCAATTCCTCTAAGGTATCCATTTTCAACGTTTCAATAATTAATAATTATTTAATATAAATAGAGTTTCTATTGTTTATTAGTGTGTTAGTAATGTGGATAAATACAAAATATTCATTCGATTATTTGATTTATTCTATAGTTATCAACATTAATGTTGATTTTTTTCTTAAAATATCGACTGATTTACAATGAGATATTTCTCAGTGCTAAAAGTTATCCATACTTCAATGTTAGTTTTTTGTATGGTAGTAAAAAGTTAATAACCTTCACAAAGTTGCTCAAAAATAACTGAAAAGATTGTGTCAAAATGCCTTTTTACCTTAGCTTTAAACATTCTAAAATATTTGTTCTATTTATATCTACAAGAAACTAACATATAAACACCAGTTGTTAACAACTTGGCGTTTTTAACTTAAATTAATGAGAAAGGTCGATTTTTTAGTCATAGGCTCCGGTATTGCAGGTTTAAGCTTTGCTTTGAAAGCTGCGAAACATGGCGAAGTTTTAATCATCACAAAGTCCAATGAGGACGAATCAAACACCAAATATGCCCAGGGCGGTGTAGCTGTAGTTGTGGATAAAGGGGATTCTTTTAGTAAGCATATTCATGATACTTTAATTGCCGGCGATGGTCTTTGCGATCCCAATGTAGCGGAAATCGTTGTTACTGAGGGTCCTCAGCGCATTCAGGAGATTATAGACTATGGTATCAACTTCGATAAAAATCCTACAGGGGTATATGACCTTGCCAAAGAAGGTGGGCATTCTGAACACCGTGTACTGCACTATAAAGACGTTACCGGATATGAAATTGAAAGCGTTTTATTGAAGCAGATTCATGAGAATCCGAACATAAAGATATTAACACATTACTTTTGTCTGGAGCTAATTACCCAACATCACCTTGGTGGCTTTGTTGACAAAAGTTCAAAAGATATCCACACTTACGGTGTATATGCCTTTAATACAGAGCGAAACGATGTGGAAAAGATATTGACGAGTGTGACTATCATGGCTTCCGGAGGTGCAGGACATGTCTATTCCAGCACAACAAATCCTGTAATTGCGACTGGTGATGGAATGGCAATGGTTTACCGTGCAAAGGGTAAATTAAGGAATATGGAATTTATTCAATTCCATCCTACAGCACTTTATCATCCTGGGGAGTATCCTTCTTTTTTAATTTCAGAAGCTGTTCGCGGTTTTGGTGGTGTGCTCAAAAGGAAAAATGGCGAAGAGTTTATGTACGAATATGATGAGCGAGGCTCACTTGCGCCAAGAGATATTGTTGCCCGGGCCATCGATTCGGAGATGAAAAAATCAGGCGAAGATTTCGTTTATCTTGATATTACACATCGCAGGAAAGATGACATATTGGCACACTTTCCAAATATCTATGCGAAGTGTTTATCTATCGGAATAGACATGACCAAAGACTTAATTCCGGTTACGCCGGCTGCCCATTATATGTGCGGTGGAATTTTGGTTGATGAGTATGGTCGTTCTTCCATTAAAAATCTTTATGCCTGTGGCGAATGTTCTTCCACAGGTTTACATGGGGCCAACCGACTGGCTTCAAATTCACTTTTAGAAGCTCCAGTTTTTGCGCATCGTATTTACCTTGATGCTTTAAAGCATTTCAAAAATACCGTCATCCCAGATAATATTCCGGAGTGGAACGAACAAGGAGTAATGCAAAGTAATGAAGATATTCTAGTGACCCATAATTTACGCGAAACACAAAAATTGATGAGCGATTATGTGGGTATTGTACGTTCTGATTTTAGGCTCGACCGCGCCATGCGCAGGTTGTTTTTATTGTATGAAGAAACAGAAGAATTTTATAAAGCCAACAAAGTTTCTGTTAAATTGTGTGAACTGCGTAATGTCATCCAGGTTGCTTACCTGGTTATAAAATCTGCAAAGGCAAGAAAAGAAAGCCGTGGACTTCATTACACTACAGATTACCCTAATCATGCAGATACCATAGTGGATACCGTTATATAAATAAAAATAGTAATTATGCCAGTTATATTACCTGTAAAAGGGAAATCTCCCGATTGGGGAGGAAATTGTTTTATCGCTCCCAACGCTACTATAGTAGGGGATGTTACCATGGGTAACAATTGTTCTATATGGTTTAATGCGGTCATTAGAGGCGATGTAAACCGCATTACCATTGGTAACGACACCAATATACAAGATGGTGCTGTAATTCATGCTACCTATATTAAAGCCGCTACTACCATTGGAAACCGGGTGTCTGTGGGGCATAACGCCATCGTACACGGATGTTCGGTCCATGACCATGTGCTGATCGGTATGGGTGCCATTGTAATGGATCATGCTGTGGTAGAAGAATATTGTATCATTGCTGCCGGATCTGTGGTTTTGGAGAATACCATTTGCGAAAGCGGCTTCATTTACGGTGGTACTCCCGCTAAAAAAATAAAGCCCATTACTGAACAGCAAAGGGCTTTATTAAATAAGTTACCAGATAACTATATTATGTATTCAGACTGGTTTAGGTAGTGTCAGGTTCTTTTGGGATAGTGATGGTTTCATTTCTATCCCAATTGGCTTTTATAGAAAGCTCTTTTGGCTCATTATAGATCTTCTCGGGCTGTACACCTTTTGCCACACTTCCCGTGTCCCATTTTCCATTTTTATTGGTGTCATAAATAATGCGGACAAAGTATTTTCCTGCCTTATAATTACTGAATTTAACCGTAGTATCTTTTTGAAAAGTACTGCTGCTGATCAGGTTTTTATTCTCATCAATCACCTGTAAAAGGTATTGTTTATTAGGGGTAGGGGTAACGACTTTGAGTTGCAGCGTACCATAATTATCTTTGCTGTTCAGCTCAAAACTCTTTAAGAATTCTTTATTTGTCGATTTAAAAATGCCTGTTATAGCACCTGCTGCAAACTTTAATTCATACTCTCTTTTGGCTATCCAGGGATACCTGATGTAATAAGAAAGAAAATCACTGGTGTCTTTCTCGAGTATGAAACCTGTTTTTGTCACAGAATCTTCCATCATGGTTATTTTTGTGGCATCAACACTTACAATAGGCAAATTGAAAGTCAACTTCAAGGGTCTGTTTGGGTTTAAAAAACTACCTTCCAGGTTATCGGTGGCAATGATATTCCTTTTATAAGTATCCTTTTTTCCCCTTGTAAATTTTACTGTATCCAGGGGTTTGCCGCTGTCTAGAATCACCACTTTTGTAGAGTCGAAGTTCAGTTCATTCAACCATAATTTTAAGGAATCATTGGTTGCATTGAACTTCACCAGCTTGCCGGCATCTAAATTTTTAGGGTCAATAATACTGACGGAAGGTTTCTTGAGTTGTTTGTTAAAGCTCATAAAAATACTTCCGTCGTCATTAAATTTACGGTCTACAATTCTGAAAAGTACAGCATCTTCTTTAAAAATCTGAATGTCGATGTTCTTTTTGTTGGCATCTAAAACAAGTGGTTCTTTTCTAAATCCAACTTCATCAGTAGCCTGCTGGTAAATTTTATCCGAGCTTTGCTCTTTCAGTGCATACACTTTATAAGTGTCTTTTCTTAAATTGTTCAGCTGGTAATTTCCGCTACTGTCGGTAGTGGTATAAATTGATGCTTTTTTCTTTCCAAACAAGGTATCTCTGTTCAAAGGTAGAATCATGACCACGGCTTCTTTTTCAGGCAAGCCAGTTAAAGAATTGGTTACTTTTCCACTGATGCTTAATGAATCTAACTTAGGTCCGGTGGAAAACACATAGGTAAAGTTTTGGATATAATTGTTCTCATTAATGTCTGCTATAGACTTTCCAAAGTTAATGGTGTAGGTGGTGTTTTTTTCCAGCGTATCCTGGAAAGAAATTTCCAGCACTTTTTTCTTTACCTTTAATATAGGTTGAATAGCAAATTCCGGCGACACAGAAAATTCCTTCGCCTGGTTGTTAATTTTAAAATACTCGTCAAACTCAATTTCAATTTTATCTCCATGGAAATTAGTCTGCAAATTTTGAGGTGTCATTTTTAAAACCTTTGGCGCAATGCTGTCGCGCGGTCCTCCAGTGAGTTGTCCGGGGGTTCCACAGCCAAAAAATAACGAGGCAGCTAAAATTAAGGATGAAAAAACGGGGATGATCAGAACTAT
>NZ_JAZQPU010000024.1:0-2272 GCF_045628745.1 Pedobacter sp. | reverse complement strand
CTGCTTCCTTATTAGCAATACCGTAAATTTCGATTTCAGGAAGCTTGATTTGGGCATCAGAACTTTCTATAGCGGAAAAAGTTACCAAAATGCCAATTGCGAATGTGATCATTTGATTTTTCATGATGTTAATATTTAAGTGTCGCTTAAAATTAACTCCATAACACGGATCAATATGATAATATCGTCATAGCGCTGCGCAGTAGGATATAGAAAACTGCTCGCAGTTTATATAGTTCTGTTTTGTGCATTTTTATGTTGCCTATCTGCAGTTTATTGTAGTTGAAATACTTTTTCATGCACTTCGTCTTCACTAAAGGAAACACACTGAAAAACAAGCCAATAAACATCATGCAGGTGAAAAAAATTAACCCTATTTATTAATTTAAATTAATAAACGTTAAAAAGACATTAAAAATTCTGAAATTAGAATAATAAACGTTATTTATACATTTTATTTATAGATATGAGCACAGCAAAATATGTTATAGGTGTTGATTATGGAACTGACTCCGTTCGTTCTGTACTTGTTGATACCACCAATGGCAAGGAAATTTCTTCTTCCATATTTCTTTACCCCCGATGGCAAAAAGGTTTATACTGCAATCCTTCGCTTAACCAGTTCAGGCAACATCCTTTAGATTATGTTGAAGGTTTAGCATACACTATTAAAGAATGTATTCAAAAAGGTGGTGGCGAAGCCATCGCTCCATTGATCAAAGGCATATCAGTAGATACTACAGGATCAACGCCCGTAGCAGTAGATGAAAGCGGAACTCCCCTAGCCCTGACCAAAGATTTTGAAGAAAATCCCAATGCCATGTTTGTCCTTTGGAAAGACCATACTTCCGTAAAAGAAGCCGCAGAAATTAATAAACATGCCACAAAATTTCCAACTAATTACTTGAAGTACGTGGGTGGCACTTATTCTTCTGAATGGTTTTGGGCAAAACTTTTACATATATTAAGAACTGATAAAGCTGTTAAAAAGCACGCCAGCTCTTGGGTGGAACATTGCGACTGGATTCCTTTTTTACTTTGCGGTGAAACCGATATTAAAAAAATGAAACGCAGTCGTTGTGCTGCTGGCCATAAAGCTTTATGGGCAGAAGAATTTAACGGACTCCCTCCTGAAGAATTTTTTAGTAAACTTGACCCCGTTTTAAAGGGATTTAGAGAGAAATTGTTTCAAGACACTTTTACATCTGATGTAGCTGCTGGAACTCTTGGTGAAGAATGGGCAAATAAATTAGGTCTAAATACTGATGTGGTTATTGGTGTCGGTGCTTTTGATGCACACATGGGCGCTGTTGGTGGCCAGATTGAGCCTTATTTTTTAAGTAAGGTGATGGGCACCAGTACATGCGATATTTTGGTTGCACCAAATGAAGACATGGAAGGTAAGTTGGTTAACGGCATCTGTGGTCAGGTTAACGGCTCTGTTATTCCAGGGATGGCAGGTTTAGAAGCCGGTCAATCAGCATTTGGAGATACTTATGCCTGGTTTAAAAACCTAATCAGCTGGCCTTTACAAAACCTTTTAACCACCTCCACCTTAATTGATGAGGAAACTGCAATTGCTTTAAAGGTTGAAATTGAACATAAAATTATTGCCGCCTTAAGTACGGCTGCAGCAGCATTGCCAGATGATGAAGGTGCTGAAATTGCTTTAGACTGGCTTAACGGCAGAAGAACCCCTGATGCCAATCAGGAGCTCAAAGGCGCGGTTACAGGCTTAGGTTTAGGTACTGATGCTCCACGATTCTTCCGTTCATTAGCTGCAGCAACTTGTTTCGGTGCTAAAAGTATTGTTGAACGTTTTAAAGACCAGGGGGTGCCTGTTAAAGGTATTATAGGTATTGGTGGCGTTGCCAAAAAATCTCCTTATATTATGCAGATGATGGCTGATGTATTAGAAATGCCGATCAGAATCCATCGTTTTGAACATACCTGCGCTTTAGGTGCTGCTATGTTTGCCTCTGTAGCAGCAGGCATTTATCCAAGTATTGAAAAAGCAATGAAAGCTATGGGTACAGGTTTTGAAAAGGAATACCAACCCAATATTAAAAAAAGAAAAATGTATCGTCAACACTATGAAAGGTACCAAAGTTTAGGCCGTTTCATAGAGAAGCACAATAAAAGAGATATCAAACCTTATCAATCATGAGCATTTATCAGCATATAAAAGAACAGGCTTACCTGGCAAACATGCAACTGCCAAAGTTAAACCTGGTTTTATTTACCTTCGGCAATGTGAGTGCCGCCGACAGGG
>NZ_JAZQPU010000023.1:0-5295 GCF_045628745.1 Pedobacter sp. | reverse complement strand
AAACTGGATTTTTTGTTGTTGAAGCAGCATCTTAAAAGCAGTAATAATACACCTTTAAAATACAAAAAAAGGAGCAGAAAAACTAGTCTTCTACTCCTTTTATCCCTTTTAAATTAAGGGACTTTTTCAGTGCCCTCATTTATTATGATGCAGGCTTTTTTATGTAGATCGTTATGTTTCTATAAATTCCCAGGCACTTTGGTAGGCATTTTTTTGTTCGGCATAGCTAATGAAATTTGCATAGAATTTATGCCTTGAAAGCGTGGCACTGTCGCCAATAACAACCAGTTGCTTTCTTGCTCTTGTCATGGCGACATTCATTCGCCTGATGTCTGCTAAAAATCCAATCATCCCTTCGGTATTGCTTCTTGTTAAGCTGATATAAACCAGGTCTCGTTCCTGCCCCTGGAAACTATCAATCGTATTAATGCTCAACTTTGTTTTTAAGGCAAGCAGTTCAGGCGTATGTTGCATCAGCTCTTTCAATACTTGAATTTGCTGCTTATAGGGCGATATGATGGCGATGCTTGGGAAATCTTCCAGGCTAGAATGTTCGAGCATGGTGTTTACCGTTTGTGTAAGGTGTTTCAATAAAAATACAGCCTCTTCAGGGTTAGTCGCACTAGTGCCCTCTATTTTTTCATCAAAACCACAGCCTGCAGTATCAATAAAAGCCAACGGTGCAGCACCCTCAAATAAAACATGGTCAGCAACAGATGGATGGGCTTTCAGCATGTCATGATAAAAGACCTTCGATGGATAGCCCATAATAGCAGTGTTCATACGGTATTGCTCTTCTAAAAGCACTACAGCAGCTGGATGTAAGTTAACACACTTCTCAAATAAGGTAGTGCTTAACCCTGCCTTTGCAGCCTCTGCCGACTTTATAGTAGGCGACAGCTGACAATGATCACCAGCAAAGATCACTTTCTGGGCCTTCATCAAGGGAATCCAGCATGCAGGTTCTAAAGCCTGTCCTGCTTCATCTATCACCACGGTATGAAATTTCAGGTTACGCACCGTGTAGTGATTTGCACCTACTAATGTTGCCGTAATCACTTGTGACTCCCCAATAACCTGGCTGCTGATGTATTTTTCAGTTTTTTCTACTTCATTTAAAATTTGATAAGCTGCATCAAAAAGTTGTTTCCGTTGTTCTTTTTCAGCCCTGCCAAAATTTCTTTTGTACTGATGGGCCATATTTTTATAAGCATTGGCTTGCTTTTTTAAGGCTTTAATTTCTTTTGAGCTCTTGTGTTCCGCTAACTTACTGTCGAGCGTTAAAGCCATTAATCTCTCTGACACTCGTGCAGGATTGCCGATGCGCAATACAGACAAACCTTCATCAGCCAACTTCTCGGTCAATAAATCTACCGCTGTATTACTTGGTGCCACCACTAAAATCTGTTGCCCATTTTGCTGGTGAAGTGCTTTGATGGCTTGTACCAGTGTGGTTGTTTTCCCTGTTCCCGGAGGACCATGAACAATAGACAACTCATTAGCTGCCAATATTTTATTTACCGCCAGCTGTTGTGATTCATTCAGTTGAGAAATTTCCTGAACCGGCAAGTCTTTTTGAAAGCTGACCTCCTTTGTACCAGTCAGAATTTTTATCAAGGGCATAGCCGCAGACTGTTCATCTGCACTCGTTGCCAGCTTGATGGACTTCCTCATCTCCTCATAACTGTTATTGTCAAACAACAAGTCAATACCCAATTTACCTCCCGAAGACCATTCCGGAAGTTCATCTGTTTTTAAGGTAAGCTTTAGCCGGTTACCACTGAGGTAATTGATGACCCCTTCAATACGGTGTTCAGGATGGTGCTGAGAAAATAAAGCTGCAGGCATGCCAAACCTGAGCTGATGGGGTAATTCGAAATGCGATGTTCTTTCTACCTCCACCGTTAAATAATCACCACGACTCATTTCAGAACCTTTAATGGCAATAGGATACCACGATAAGCCATTGCTTCTTTTTTGAGCAACAGACGCTGTCTCCGTTAAGCGTTTAAAGGATTTAAGGTCTTCCTCCTGCTCTATTTTAAGCAGGGAAAGTAGTTTATCAAAGTATTCCATTAATCATTTTAAAGAACCATGTTAAGGTATAATTTTTCCAAAGTCTGTAACGGATCAACACAAAACCCAGGATGTACTTTTGATGTTTGTACAATGGTACTGCGCGTTGCCGTAAGCCACCTGAACCTCGATGGAAGATCAAGACTTCCAATAGGTCCACCCTGTTTAGCACCTGCACAGATTTTCTCCAGGGCTTCCAAATGCGCCTCCAGTTCATCTAAATCTAAAGTAGCATGCAGAGCCCTCAATCTTTTAGGCTCAACGATATATTTAATCTGCAAGTATTTTTGCTTAGCACAAAAGAGGATAACACCAATATTTAGAAATTCTTCCCGTTCTACCCTAGGTACAACACGGATGATGGCATACTCATATAAGGTTTTCTCTTGCATTTTCTGCTTCGTTTACAAATATGGAAGAATTTGATATTCTGGTGGTTAAAAAATAGGCATAAGCCTGTCTATGTGCTTCAGTGCTTTCAAAATTACTATCACCAATTAACCACTCTTCGGGAATTAAGGCCACAACAGTCTGTATAAATTCTGGTGTTAATATAGCTTTGTAAATTTCATCTACAACAACAAGCTCTGTTGCTTGTGGCAACAATACATGGTCTTTAATTAAAGAGAAGGGCTTAATAGCCTGCTCTTTCCAATTTTGCCATGAATGGTGGAAATACAAGGATGCACCATGGTCAATGAGCCAAAGTTCCTGGTGCCACATCAGCATATTCGTATTGCGGGCAGTACGATCCATATTGGTCAATAAACAATCCAGCCATACAATTTGAGAGGCCGTTCTGGCATCTATGGTGGTTACCACCGGATCGTAAGTAATGGCACCTGATAAGTAGTGTAAAGCAAGATTCAACCCTACGCTAAATTTCAGCAAGTCCTGTATTTCTTCGTCGCCTTCTGTACGGCCAAAGGCCTCATCAAGTTCAGCAAAAACAAGCTCTGGTACACGTAGACCAAGTTTACGGGCAATTTCTCCGCCAATTAATTCAGCAATTAAGGCCCTAACACCCTGCCCTGCACCCCGAAATTTCAGCACATATAAAAACTCATCGTCGGCTTCTGCAAGTGCAGGCATAGAACCACCTTCACGTAAAGGGGTAACATACCTGATGACTTGTACCGTACGAATCTGAAGAGAATGATTATTCATGTTACAGTATTCAAATGGATAGAAATAATGGCTGCAAAGCTAGCGTTTTATCATTAAATAGGTGTAACCTCTATTTTACTTAACCAGAGTAAACTGAGCACGTCTTTTTCACTGGCAACACACCTTTGTTGTGCATTTACAGGAAAGGGATGTTCCTGATCTTCCACATAATAAAGCATAAGGTCAATTTCACCTTGTTTTGGATAAAGCGCATTGCCCAATGGTGCTTGTGTAAGCAGTGTTGAAGTCCCTTTATGGCATTTTGAATAGCGATGCCCTCCATAGGCCAATAATATCTCATGGCCAATTTCATGAGCAGCAATCTCCATAAAATCCGCATCAGCTTTTGAAGGCGTTTTAAAATACCATGATTGACCATATTTCAAATAGCCATTGTTATAGAATAAAATCCTTGACAATTCCCAGTTTCTTGACCTTCTGGACCTGGCGTTGGTGTGATAAACTATTTTAGGAGAGCGAATAGCATATTTTTCAGTATTCTCCACCATCAGGAAAAACTCGTAATTTGTACCATCTGCCAGGGTGACGTTCTTGGCTATGGCATGGAGAGAATTTCTCCCCCAATGGTAGGTTAGCCCTTTAACAGCCAAAGCCAACAGCTCCTCAAAGCTTTTCGTTCTCTCTTTAAAGGGTTGCCTTCCAGCTGTTAAAATCAATTGCGATGGAATATTTTGAGCGGGAGGGTTCAAAGAAGATCGGCTATCTTTGAAGGCTGTTCTTAGCACTGCGGTTATCTTTTTAACGCTTCGTTCTATAATAATATCCACCCACTGCACTTCCTTGTAAAGGGCAGTAAAATTGACAACAGAAATTTCGCTGTCCTCTAAAGAGTTTACCGTCAACCTTGCTTGCAAGTATTGCCCATTAAACCGCCGGCTATCATATATCCCTTCCTGATCAAAACCATCCCATTTAATGGAATGGCTACCCGCAAGCAGCATCATGTCGTCTAACATGGTTCTGTAAAGCACAACATTTTCAACACTGCAGATTTCAAAAACAATGGTACCCTCCACACTATCTTCTAGAGAATAGTTGAAATTGAAAGAGCCATTCTCCGCATGCCCCATAAAATCGGCAATACCAAGTGGAACTACCGTAGCCCTATTTTCAGCTAAGGAAAACCTCATGTCTATAGCCTTTAATATTGCCTTCCATTGGCTTTTTCGATTAAACTTTTAACAATTTCGGCCGCTGTAACTTCATAGTTATACTCATCTGCCGCTGCCCCTACATGGACTTCAATATTTTTGAATTTCATCGCACTACGTATTACACTTTTTGCTGTAGCATGAAACTCTGTCGCTCCCGTAATTCGCATGACCTCAGCCACATTATGTTCTCTAATTCCTGCGCCGGGCATGATGCTGATTCTACCCGCAGCTAATTTTACCAGTGTGGCTATTTGTGCTGCCCCTACTAAAGCATTTACCTGGCCTCCAGAGGTCAGGATTCTTTCAAAGCCCAATTCAATAATAGCTTCTACAGCTTTTTCCTGATCATGACACAGGTCAAAAGCCCTATGGAAACTTACTTTCATGGGGCTGGCGATGGCAATTAACTCGGCACACCGCAATTGATCAATTTCGCCCTCAGCATTAAGGATACCAAAAACTACACCATCACAATTTAATAATTTACAGATCTCTATATCAGCCTTCATTAAGTTAAACTCAAGGTCACTATAAAGAAAATCTCCTGAACGCGGCCTTATAATCGGGTACACGGGAATAGTTAATAATTCTTTTGCTAATTTAATCTGTGCGTAACTAGGTGTAGTTCCTCCATCTTGTAGGTTATCACAAAGTTCTATTCTTGATGCGCCACCTTGTTGTGCTGCTAATGCAGAAACAACACCATTGGCACAAACTTCCATTTTTATCATTTCGTTTTTTTATAAAAATATGTTCCTGGCAGCTATGAAAAATAGCTTTTACCCGGTAAGAGCAGGTCTTTTTGCTGTTCATTGCAAACGGCAAAACTGAACCCTTTTTGTATGGAATAGGCGCCATACTCACCTTTTTTATTCAG
>NZ_JAZQPU010000022.1:0-5108 GCF_045628745.1 Pedobacter sp. | reverse complement strand
ATGGGCAATAGTGCCTTTGGCCAGGACCTTCCCCCTGTTGATTCTTTAAAAGCAGATTCCCTACGCAATAGCGCTTCAATGGATAAAAACAAGCAAAATAATGTCGAGCAATATGATGTAGCCGATTTAATCAGGCAAATAATTCATCCCCATAGTCAACCTGTAGGCCTCAAGGTTAAATCGGGCATTACATATATGCCCAATGTTGCCTACAACCCCAGCATAGGTGCACAGATTGGCATAAAGGCGGTGGCCGGTAAAAAATTAGGCGGAGAAGAAAGCACACTGATGTCAGTCGCTGCCACATCGGCATCCATTACCACTAAAGGTATTATTTATTTTTACCTCAGTCATAATGTTTTTACCCCGGGTAATCAATGGAACCTCCAGGGGAGCCTGGTAGCGGCAAAAACCGTTACACCAGATTTCGGAATGGGTATTGGAGAAGCAAAAGGCGGCAGCGAAGAAGACCAGGCGCTGACCAATAATGACCGTACGCCATATGTTTTACACGGTCAGTTTTACAATTTCAGGGAAAAAGTATACAGGCAGATTAAAGATAACTTATTTGTTGGTGCCGGGGTAACCTTCGATATCAGGAGAAAGATAGAGAACCGTTTAACAGACGAAGAGCTGACCCCATATAATATTTACAGCGACCGCTATGGTTTTGAACGTGACCATTCCTCTTCTAATGGCCTGCTTTTTAGTATCCAATATACCACTCGTGATAACCAAAACCGCGCCTATAACGGTATTTATGCCGATGCAGGGGTGAGAATGAACCAATCATGGATGGGCAGCTCCAAAAATGCAGTACAAATAACCACCGATTTCCGCAAATATTGGAGCCTGTCTCATCGCAATCCAGAACATGTCATAGCCTTTTGGAATTATGGCTCCTACCTCATCAGTGGTGCCCTGCCTTACCTGGAGCTGCCTGGTACAGGTAAAGACCCAAGTGGGCGCAGTGGCAGAGGGTATACCATTGCTTATTTTAAAGGGACAAAATTTTTCTCTTCTGAAGTAGAATACCGCTTCCCTATTACCAAAAACAAGTTTATTGGCGGCGTGGCCTTTGTTAATGTTCAATCTGCCAATGATGATTTACAAACCCGTTTGTTTGATTACTGGCAACCCGGTGGCGGTGCGGGTTTACGCGTACTGTTTAATAAAGCCACACGTACTAATTTATGTATAGATTATGCGATAGGCAAATATGGAAAGCGAGGTTTATTTTTAGGCCTCAATGAATCCTTTTAATCATTGCGCCTATAAACCTCGTTTAAATGTTTAAAAATAAATAATTTTGTAACCAGTTCATTTATAAAGAATTTATTTAAATAATGAAGTCTACCAAACCCACATTCATCAGAAAGCTGTTTTTTAATCTTTTCGTCTGCACTTTATTTTTGTGTGCATTCCAGCAAGGGGTAGCACAAATACTTCCTAAAGACACCAAGACCGAGGCTCCGCAAGATTCTACCAAAGTATGGCCTCCAGATTCGCTGGGCCGCAGGAATCCCCTGGGCACGGTGCAAGGATTTTTAAAGGCGGTAAGTTCTGAAGATTACGACAATGCCATCTTGTACCTGAATCTTGACAAAAGCCTCAAAAAAGGCAAAAAGCCAGAGAAGCTGGCAAAGACGCTACAGCGGTTAATTGAAGAAAACGGGCATATTTATTCTACCTCCAGAATCAGTAAAGAAGCTGCAGGTCAGCAAGATGATAACCTGCCCCCTAATTTAGATATTGTTGGTGAGGTTACGGTGAACGATAAAAATCTGGACCTTCTTGTGGAGCAGGCAGAAGATAATGATGGTTCCCCTATCTGGCTTTTTTCTACAGAAACCCTGAAGAGCCTCCCTGTTGATACGGTGATAGTACAGGAACCTACCCTTGTTGAAAAATTGTCATCGAAGTTTCTATTAGAAAATAAGTGGGCCGATGTACCTATAGCCCACTGGGTGGCCATTGTGGTGCTTATTGTGGTGGCCTATTTAGTTGCTGGCGCTATCACCAGGTTTTTTGTCTTTTTTATCCCTCTGGTCTGGCGAAGAGCAAGAGAAGAATCTGCTGCAGGTATCATTCAATCCTTCGTTAGGCCCATACAGCTTTACCTTGGTGTCTGGCTTTTTGTGGTGGGCAGTCGCTATTTGGGGATCTCTATTTTAATACGGCAGCGCCTAAGTGACGTCACCATTATTGTTGGTTTAATTGCCGTGTTGCTGTTGTTATGGCAGCTGCTGGAATTCATTTCCAAGCTTACGGAAAGAAGAATGCGTCAAAAAGGCAACCATGCAGGGGTTTCGGCAGTGCTCTTTCTTCGTCGCGCAGCAAAAGTAGCCCTTTGTGTATTGGGTGTTTTAGCCATTCTGGACAACATTGGTTTCAATGTTTCCACCTGGCTTACTGCGCTTGGTATAGGTGGTATTGCCCTGGCATTGGGTACACAAAAAACAGTAGAAAACCTGGTGGGCAGTGTAACCATTATTGCAGACCATCCTATTCGTGTAGGTGATTATTGCAAAGCCGGTGGCATTAGTGGTACTGTTGAGCAGATAGGGATGCGGACTACACAAATCCGTACCGGCGATCGTACCGTGGTGAGTATTCCAAATGGTGAATTCTCTTCCATGAAAATTGAGAACTTTGCACCTCGGGATAGGTTTTTGTTCCACCCCCTGTTGCGTTTACGCTTTGACACCAGTCCTGAACAAATACGGAAACTGCTGGTAGAAATCCGTGCGCTGTTGGCCAAAAACCCCAATGTGATCCCTACCCCTAGGGTAAGTTTTATAGAATTAGGTGCAGAAGCCCTTACCCTTGAAATATATGGCTACATCAATACCATGGATAATGATGAATTCCTTCGCATTCAGGAAGAGCTGTTGCTACAGCTGATGGATGTAGTGAAAGCCTCTGGCACCAGCTTCGCATTTCCCTCACAAACCCTTTACCTAGCTAAAGATCAGGAAAATTAAACGAACAAACCTGCTGACGCAGCAACAAGATTGGAATAGAAATTACAATAATTGATCAAGTTCAAGTATAAAAATACAAAAAAGCATATATCTTTGGGCTCAAATTTTACAAATACTATATATGGCAAAGGCATCTGAAACTAAAGTTGGAAATATATTACGTTATAACGGTGAACTGGTAACAGTTACTGAGTTTATACACCGTACACCAGGTAAAGGTGGTGCTTTCTACTTAGGTAAATTTAGAAATATTAAAACAGGAAAAATTGTAGAAGCGCGTTTAGGTACTGATGAGCAAGTTGAAATTTGCCGTGTAGAAACTAACGACTTTCAATATTTATATGAAGAAGGTGATTATTTTGTAGTAATGGATAATACCTCTTTCGACCAATTCAATGTGGCTAAAGCATTGTTTGGCCCTTCTGCAAAGTTCTTGAAAGAAGGAATGAACGTTATCGTTTCTATGGAAGGTGAAGAGCCTATAATGGCACAGGCACCTAACTTTGTTGAGTTAGAAATTACTTATGCAGAGCCCGCAGTTAAAGGTGATACCTCTTCAGGTGCACAGAAATATGCGACTACAGAAATTGGTGTAGAGATTAAAGTTCCTTTGTTTGTTCACCAGGGCGACAAAGTAAAAGTTGATACGCGTACAGGCGAATATGTTGAGCGTGTAAAATAAGCTTTATATACGTGTCTTTTTTACCTGGCAGGTAAAAAAGACACGTATTAATAATTATGCTGCTGCACTGACTAAAGTACCGATATCAAACTTTTTCATTTTCATAAAGGCGTCCATTACTTTAGGTGCTTTTTCAGGGTCTGACATCAGCTGGCCTAAAATTGAAGGTACTACCTGCCACCATACGCCAAAAGCATCCTGGCACCAGCCACAATTACCCTCTCTACCTTCTTGCGTAAAGCTGTTCCAGAAAAAGTCAATCTCTTCCTGTGTATCACAGCTGACCACCAGGCTTAAACCTTCATTAAAACCAAACTGATGCTCCATAGAACTTTCCATGGCTGCCAGTCTGTTTCCATTTAAGCTGAACTGTGCATATTTCACATGGCCTACCGTATCGCCATCACCAGGTTCATACCTGGCCATGACCTCAATGGAAGAATCCTTGAACAGCGAGGTATAGAAATTGATGGCTTTTTCGGCCTTTCCATTTTGCTCCCCCGTAAACATCAATGCCGGGAAAACCTGTGCTGCTTCACCATTAGCATCACTGAACGACAGTTGCCAGGAAACACCATATTGATCTTCTACCCAACCATATTTTGTACTCCATGGATAAGTGTCTAAAGGCATCAGCACTTTTCCTGCTACACTTAAGGCATCCCAGGCCTGTACAACCTCATCTTCGGTATCAAATGTAGCAAATAGAGAGATAGCGGGATTGGGATGGAACATAGGGCCACCATTTAAGCCCATCAACTGTTGCCCCTGGATAGAAAAAGTAACGACAAGTGGGGTATCTGCGGTTATTTCTGCATTTTTAAAGACGGTACAATAAAATTCTGCAGCTTCTTTTGCATTGCCATCAAACCAGATACAGGGATATATTGAATTTTCCATATGTTCTAAATTAATTTTAAACGGTAATAAAAATTTTAGTGCAAACGCTACTGTTTTGGGAAATTAGGATCTGCCTTGATTTCTATAATTTGCAGGGTGTGCCTTGAGGTATGCCCCGGAATAAACAAAAACGATTGGTAACCATCCAGAGGACCAAAGGGTGACTCACTGACGTGATTCCGCAGGTTGTCTACAGCTACAGTATCCAGGTAGGCTAATACATTTTTCCTGTCATTTTCCAATTCCTGAAGGGCAGCAGCAGCGTTGGTGTATTTCCCTGTTCCTATCATTTCTTTTGAAGCTTTGGCTTTATGGCTCCTGTCGTTAATGCCTTTGATCAAATCCTCATCCTTCATTTTTATCTCTTTTCTACGCTCAGGCTGTGCAGGTTTATCCATGCCTTGTCTGGCAAAGCTAAAAATCATTCTTTCGGCAAGCACAATGTGTTCTAAGCATTGGCTAACAGACCATTTATCTGCTGCAGGTTTATACTGCAGTTGTGCAGCACTTAAACCATCTACGCTGTGCTTTAAAGAATCTAA
>NZ_JAZQPU010000021.1:0-35940 GCF_045628745.1 Pedobacter sp. | reverse complement strand
AATTGCGCCTGCGTGGTATGAACAAGCAGCAGGGAAAATATAAAAGGGAGGAGGAATTTCATCATTTTTTATTTGCCGATAAAATAGCAAAAAAAAAGCATCCCGACCAGCGGGATGCTTTTAATATATATAACTGGAGGTTATTTAGCTTTGTTTTTGCTTTCTTCGCCTTCCATTTGTTGTTTCAACTGTGCTAATACACCTAAATCTCCAAGTGTTGATTTCTCAACTGAATCTTTAACTTTCTTAACAGCACTGCTAGATGCTTTAGCTTCTTTTTTCTTAGAAGCTCTTTCTTCTGCTACAGCTTCAGCTTTAGCCTCTTCCCAGATACGGGCATGAGATACAACGATACGTTTAGCATCTTTGTTAAACTCAATGATTTTGAAGTCATTAGTTTCTTCAGCTTTGATGACAGAACCATCTTCTTTAGCCATATGTTTTGTAGGTACGAAACCTTCAACACCATAAGGTAAAGCAATAACAGCACCTTTATCAGTTACTTTAACAACAGTTCCCTGGTGGATTGAATCCATCGTGAAGATAGTTTCAAAAGTATCCCAAGGGTTTTCTTCTAATTGTTTGTGACCAAGGCTTAATTTGCGGCTTTCAACGTCTAATTCTAAAACAACTACGTCTAATGTATCACCAACTTTAGTGAATTCGTTAGGGTGGTTAACTTTTTTAGACCATGAAAGATCAGAAATGTGGATTAAACCATCGATACCTTCTTCAATTTCAACAAATACACCGAAGTTAGTCATGTTTTTAACTACTGCAGTATGTTTGCTTCCGATAGGATATCTTTCTGCAACATTTTGCCAAGGATCTTGAGTTAATTGTTTAATACCCAAGCTCATTTTACGCTCATCTCTGTCTAAAGTTAATACTTCAGCTTCGATTTCATCGCTAACTTTCAAGAATTCCTGAGGGCTGCGTAAGTTTTGAGACCATGACATTTCTGACACGTGAATTAAACCTTCAACACCTGGAATGATTTCTAAGAAAGCACCGTAATCAGCAACAGTTACAATTTTACCTTTAACTCTTGAACCGATAGCTAAGCTAGGATCTAAACTTTCCCAAGGGTGTGGAGTTAATTGTTTTAAACCTAATGCAATACGTTTTTTCTCGTCATCAAAGTCTAGAACTACAACATTGATTTTCTCGTCTAAGTTCAATACTTCTTTTGGATGCTCTATGCGGCCCCAAGAAATATCAGTAATGTGAAGTAAACCATCAACACCACCTAAATCGATGAATACACCAAAGTCAGTAATGTTTTTAACAGTTCCTTCTAATACCTGACCTTTTTCAAGTTTAGAAACGATTTCAACTTTTTGGCTTTCTAAGTCGTCTTCAATTAAGATTTTATGAGATACAACTACGTTTTTAAATTCGTGATTGATCTTAACAACTTTGAATTCCATTGTTTTACCTACGTAGATATCATAATCACGGATAGGTTTAATGTCAATTTGAGAACCAGGTAAGAAAGCTTCAACACCCATGATGTCAACAATTAAACCACCTTTAGTACGGCTTTTTACAAATCCGTTGATGATTCTGTCGTTTTCTAGAGCCTCATTAATAGACTCCCATGATCTTTGGGTTTTAGCTCTTTTACGAGATAAGATTAACTGGCCATTCGCATCTTCAGGTGCTTCCACGAAAACGTCAACGGTATCGCCAATTTTAAGATCCGGTGTATCACGGAATTCTGATGTAGATACTAATCCGTCAGATTTAAATCCTACGTTTAATACTACGTCTTTGTTGTTGATTGAAACAACAATACCGCTAATGATTTCACCTTGATTGATTTGATTAAAAGTATCGGTATACATGTCTTCGAACTTTTTACGGTCCTCGTCAGAATATTTACCAAATGCTTTATCGTCAGCATCCCAATCAAAATCTTGATCCGGGGTTGCTAGTGATGATTTGATCGCTTCGATCGACATTGTATCAGCTTCTGATTCAATGGTTTCTCTCTCAGTCAGACGCGCGTCTGCACCTTGAAGTTCGGCTTTTTTAGCCTCTAGTTCTTTTTCTGCTACTTGTTTTTTTGCCATTAAAAATTTAATCTCCTTTTCCCGTTAGGGACTACAAATATACGAATATATATTTTAGAGCATATTATTTTTTTATAAATGTTGTTGATTTATAAGTGCTTGTCATAAAGATGTGTAGGTAATTGTATAATTTTTATATAAAAATCCCATATTTCTCCTCTATATTTAAGCCTATCATCCTATTGTATTCACGTATAACGAAATATAAGTCTAAACGAGCCATGGCTAAATCTTATACTAAAATACCTTAAAATGAAAGAGATACTCAAAATTGGGCTAGATTCTGTAGCGCCTGTTCCTATGCATACTGATTATAATTCTGCTGTTTTTGAAGGATTTGAAGTCGATTTAATGCAGGAAATTGCCAGTCAGCTCAACCTGGAGTTACACTATGAAATATCTTTATGGAAAAATATTCTTGAAAAATTATATAAAGGCCAGCTAGACATGATCTGCTCGGCGGTAACGATGACTACCTCGCGACAAAGAATACTGGAATTTAGCACACCCTACCTGCAGTTCAGGCTTTGTGCTGTGGTCAACAGGGGCACTTCGGTGTATAACCTGAGCAATTTTGACCATAAAACCATCGGTATCCGCATTGCCACAGAAGCAGAAAACTATATCATGGGTAAATTTCCCAGTCACAATATGGTACATGCCAATAGAAACGACGAACTCTATGATTTACTGCTACGTGGAGAAATTGATGTGCTCATTGACGATTCGCCCATTGCAGGTGGTTTTTTGAAAAAACATCCTGACTTGCAAATCGGCATGTTTTTGCCACAAACACATTCTCAATATGCTATTGCCATGAAAAAGGGTGATACTATATTACGGCAGCGAATTAATGAGGTGCTGAAACACCTTAAAGGAAACGGTTTCTATCACCAGATTTACAAGAAATGGTTCAATCAAATTGAACTCTGATCTTCACTGTCCTTGGCTCTTTCAGCCTCCAGGATATCCTTTAATTGTATCAGGCGGTCCAAAAAGCTAGCATAGGCTTTGATATGGCCATGGGCTTTGACGGTGATGATGTGACTGCGGATAAACTTTTTTACATCTACAATTTTTGTAGCCTTATTTAAGTATACGCTTTCTGGTAAATCTATTCCCTCAAAATAGGCTTCTAATTCTTCAATGGTCATGCTGCAAAGATAAGATAAATCTGATTTGAACTTTTACACCCTATTGTTGTTAAGAAAGATAAATATATACTTATGCCAGAACTACCAGACCTACAGGTATTCAGTAAAAATCTCAACAAAGAATTAGCCGGTAAAAAGCTGCAGCAACTGACTGTTGTAGTGCCTAAAAAACTCAATGTACCAGAAAAACAACTACAGGAAGCGCTGGTTAAACAGCAATTGGAGGAGGTAAAAAGGGTGGGTAAAGAATTACATTTTGTGTTTAAGAATGGCCATGTGCTTGGTCTTCATTTGATGCTCCATGGGGAGCTCACCTTTTTTGAGGGCG
This sequence comes from Pedobacter sp., assembly GCF_045628745.1. Classification (GTDB taxonomy): domain Bacteria; phylum Bacteroidota; class Bacteroidia; order Sphingobacteriales; family Sphingobacteriaceae; genus Pedobacter. Next base: position 32,383 of record NZ_JAZQPU010000021.1, on the reverse strand, counting down.
AGGATCTGCCGAAATTTACCATTATTGCCCTACAGTTTGACCATGGCAAAGGTTTAGCCTTATCCGATTTTCAGAAAATGGCTACGCCAACGCTGGATCCTGAACCTTCATCAGCACCAGATGCTTTATCAAAAGAAATTGACCTGGATTTTTTAAGAAAGCTGCTGCAGTCTCAAAAAACCAGCATCAAGAACATCCTGCTTGATCAGCATTTAATACGTGGAATAGGGAATGCTTATGCAGATGAGATTTTATGGGATGCCGGCATTTCGCCTTTTTCTTCTGCTCCTAAAATTCCAGATGACAAAATTAAAACGCTGCTTCAATCTATCAGGGCCACTTTAAAGGGTGCCGAAGCGCAATTACTCAAGGCTCATCCAGAAATTATCAGTGGGGAATACCGGGAATTTCTGAAAGTTCATGGCCCTAAAATTACCCATAGCCCTACAGGGGCGGAGGTGCTGGTTAAAAAGATCGGCTCCCGAAAAACCTATTATACAGCAGAGCAAGAGTTATACGATTGAAAAATAATTTTATTTCCAGCCACCGCCCAGTGCCTGGTAAAGGTTAACCACGGCTTGCAACTTTTGCAGCCTATCGCTTACACCACTCAACTGGGCTGCCAGTAAACTTTGCTCTGATGTCAATACATCTACATAATTGGTGGCAGAACTGTAACGTAGTAATTCCTCGGTAAATTCTACGGCCTTAGTTAAGGCAGCAATCTGTTTGGCACGGGACTCTTCTTTTTCATTGGCCATTTGATAGGCATAAAGTGCATCAGACACTTCCTGTCCTGCCTGAAGCAGGCTTTGCTGAAAATCATTTAAGGCCTGCACCTGCACTGATTGTGCACGGGTTAAACGTGCCCTGTTGGCACCCTGAGCAAAAATGGGTTGTGTTAAACCACCTACTAAATTATAAAAAATAGCATTTGTAAAAAAGTCTTTCAACTCTAAATTAGAGAAACCAACACCAGCGCTCAAAGTTAAACTGGGGTAAAAATAAGACCTTGCCAGGTTGGTATCTTCAAAAGAAGTACGGAAGGCAAATTCTGCTGCCTGCACATCAGGCCGATTGACTAATAATTGTGCAGATACGCCTGTTTTTAAATCTTCTGGTGATTGCTGGTCTACTAATTTATTTCTCTTGATGGCACCAGGCGCCCGTGCTAACAGCAGACATAATACGTTTTCTGTGATCCTGATGTTTTGCTTCAGGTCTGGAATAGATACTTCTGCGGCATAAACATTGGCCTCACTTTGTACCACAGCAGCCCCATTGACCACAGCACCTTCTTTAAGGGCTTTCATGGTTTCCACATTCTCAATTCTTTTTTTTAGCGTCAGCTCTGTAATCTCCAGCTGTCGGTCTAAAGCCAGTAAGTTGTAATAGTTGTTGGCGATATCAGCAATTAAACGCGTTTGTACGGCACGTTTTGCAGCATCTGTTTGCAGGTAATTAGCCAAAGCCGCTCTTTTAGAGCTACTCAGTTTACCCCATATGTCAGCTTCCCAGGAGGTGCTGAGTTGCAATTGGTAGGTGTTGGTTAACGTATTAATATTGATACCTGGGGGGAAATTTAATCCTGCTTCAGAAGTTTTATTCCGCGAAGCCCTGGCATCTGCCGTTAGCGTAGGGAAAAAAGCCAGTTTACTTTGTGTTAAAAGTGCTTGCGCCTGTACAATGTTTTGTATGGCATTCTGTAAATTAAGGTTTTGGGCCAGTCCTTCTTCTATCAAAGCCACCAGCGTAGCATCGGCAAACAAGGTTTTCCATGACCTTGTTGCCATAGAAGTTGTGTCAGTACCTATATCATCACGAAATAAGCCTTCTGTTTTTACATCCGGACGTTGGTAGGTTTTTGTTACCTTACAAGCACCCAGCAGCAACAAAATACACATGGCTACAAGGACTTGCGTTTTAATTCTATCCTTCATTTCAACTAAATTAGATAACGTGATCGTCTATTATGATTAACCTTTAGGCAGATTGATATAGTTTGCTTCCTGCTTTGCAGCTTCTAATTCTTCCGGACTATGTTCTTCATCCACGTCATCACCGTAATTTTTAGTCGGCGGACCACTGATTTTTTCCTGTAAAGTCTGGAACACTAAAAAAAGAATAGGAATGACAAAAACCCCGAAGAGCGTACCTATTAACATTCCGCCAACAGCACCTGTACCAATAGACTTGTTACCAACGGCACCTGCCCCTGAAGCGAACATCAATGGCATTAATCCGAATATAAAGGCAAAGGAAGTCATCAGAATGGGCCTTAACCTTGCTACGGCACCATCAATGGCCGACTGTAAAATTGGCATACCCTCTTTTCTTCTGGCCAGTGCAAACTCAACAATTAAAATACCGTTTTTTGCCAGCAGTCCTATCAACATGATGAGGGAAATCTGTAAATATATGCTGCTGTTCAATTTAAAGACAATGGAGAAAAAGTAAGCGCCGGCTAAACCAAAGGGCAGGGAAAGAAGTACCGCAAAGGGGAGGATATAACTTTCATATTGTGCACTGAGCAGGAAATAAACGAAGATCAAACACAACACAAAAATAAATAACGTCTGACTGCCCGATTCCAGCTCTTCCCTTGTCAATCCTGAAAAGTCATAACCATAACCTGGAGGTAAATGTTCCGCTGCCACTTCCTGTATAGCTGTAATGGCATCACCAGAGCTATAACCAGGATTCGGGGCGCCTGTTACAGCAATAGAACTGAAAAGGTTAAACCTGGAAATGGCTTCAGGTCCATATACCCGGTTGAGGCTTATGAAGCTCGTTATAGGGGCCATGGTGCCGTTGCTATTGCGGACAAAAATATTGTTCATGCCTTCAAGGTTGGCCCTGAAAGGTGCATCTGCCTGGATCATTACCCTGAATTGCTTGCCGAATTTATTAAAGTTAGAGGCATATAAACCACCGTAATAGCCTTGCAGCGTACCTAAAATATCATTAACCGTTAATCCTGCTTCTTTTACCTTTTCCAGGTTTACATTCAGCATGTACTGTGGGAAACCAGGGTTAAATGACGTGGTGGCATATTGTATTTCCTTACGTTTGGATAATTCTCCCAGGAAAGCAGTATTAACTTTAAACAGCTCGTCCATGGTATGACCACCCTTGTCTTGGAGCTGAAATTCAAAACCACCACTTTGTCCGAAACCTTGTAACGTTGGTGGTGCTATAAAGAAAATACTGGCCTCCCTAATGCCACTGGTTTTTTGGAAAAGATCTCCAATAACATCGTTTACACTTCTATCCCTTTCACTCCATGTCTTCAGTCTAACAATGACCATACTATAGGAACTACCTGCACCGGCGGTAAAATTTAAGCCAATGATGCGCAAAGTGTTTTTTACCTCTGGCATGGTATGGGCAATGCTGTCTACCGTTTCAGCCATTTTCTGTGAGCGTTCAAGCGAGGAAGAAGGGGGGAGGCTGATGTTGGCAAATATGGCCCCCTGGTCTTCAGCGGGCACAAAGGTAGAAGGAGTGGTCTTCATCATGTAAAACAAGGCAAGGCCAAAGATGACAATGGCCAGGAATACCGCCCAGGTTCTTGCCGATAACACCTGTACGGTACGTTTATATTTATTGGTTACTTTTTCAAAGGCAACGTTAAAAGCCGTATAAAAGCGCTGCAAAAAGCTATGGTGTTTGTGGTCGTCGGCATGGGGTTTTAACAATAAGGCACATAAAGCAGGACTCAAGGTCAGCGCGTTTATAGCAGATAGAATAATGGCGACAGCCAGTGTTACCCCAAACTGTTTATAAAAAACACCTGTAGAACCCGTAATAAAGGTAACAGGAATAAATACGGCAGCCATCACCAGGGTAATGGAAATGATGGCACCTGATATTTCATTCATGGCATCTACAGCTGCCTTTTTTGAAGACTTGTAGCCATGATCCAGTTTAGCATGCACTGCTTCCACAACCACAATGGCATCATCAACCACAATACCAATGGCCAGCACCAGCGCAAAGAGCGTAAGCAAGTTAATGGTAAAGCCAAATAAACTGAGGAAGAAAAAGGTGCCCACAATAGCTACCGGAACGGCAATAGCGGGAATAAGCGTGGAGCGGAAATCCTGCAGAAAGATAAATACCACAATGAATACCAGGATAAAGGCTTCAATTAAAGTGTGAATCACTTTCTCAATAGAGGCATCGAGGTTTTCGTTCACATCCACCAGGTAGGTATAATAGACACCTTTGGGAAAATCTTTTGAGGCAAGTTCCAGGATTTTCTTGGAGTTGTTGATCACATCGCGGGCGTTAGAACCTGGGGTCTGGCTGATGGCCATCCCTACAGAAGGTCTTCCATTAGTTTGTGTGTTAATGGTATAACCCAAAGAGCCTAGTTCAACACGGGCCACATCTTTTAAGTGCAATACCTGACCATTGCCCACAGACCTGATGACCATATTTTCGAATTCTTCAACGGTACTTAGGCGCCCTTTATATTTAATGATGTATTGAAAGCTTTCATTACCATTTTCACCAAATTTACCTGGGGCAGCTTCAATGTTTTGCTCCTCCAGTGTGGCGCTGATGTCACTGGGCACCAGGCTATATTGAGACATTACATCAGGTTTCAGCCATATCCGCAGAGCATAATCTTTAGAGCCAAATACCCGGGCTTCACCTACACCCGTTACCCTTTGAATTGGAGGGATGAGGTTAATCTTGGCATAATTCTGTAAGAAAGTATCATCGTAGGTGGAGTCATCACTGTATAAAGTGAAAATCAGCAAGTTACTGCTCTGGCTTTTAGTCACCGTAACCCCAGAGCGGGTAACCTCCTGAGGCAATAAACTTGTGGCCCTGGAAACTCTGTTTTGAACGTTCACAGCAGCAAGGTCAGGATCGGTACCCACCTTAAAAAATATATTGATGCTGGCCGTACCTTCATTGGTAGAGGAGGAAGTCATGTAAGTCATGTTTTCCACCCCATTAATTTGCTCTTCAAGAGGTACAACCACACTTTTTAACACTACATCAGCATTGGCACCTGTATAATTGGCGGCCACCTGCACGGTAGGGGGTGCAATATCCGGATATTGGGCAATAGGTAAGGCTATCAGGCCTAAGATGCCGAGAATAACGATAATGACAGAGATTACCGTAGAAAGCACCGGACGTAAAATGAAAATTTTAAACATGACCTTTATTTTAATCCTGCATACACACTTTCCGAATTAACCATAACAGCTTTAATAGGGGTGCCATCTTTGAGGGTAGCTACCCCTTCCAATACTATTTTATCACCTGCTTTTAAACCCTTTTCCACCACGAAAAACTGACCTGCAGCATTGGGCAAAACCGTAATGGCCACAGCTTTAGTTTTATTGTCCTTGTCTGCTATCACCACAAAACGTTTGTCCTGCAGCTCATAAGTGGCACTTTGAGGAACAAGGATAGCTGATTTTACTTCATTGGGAATTCTTACCGTTGCAAAGCTGCCACTCCTGATCAGTCCATTCGGATTGGGAAAGCTGGCCCTTACATTGGCAGCGCCTGTTTGTGTATTAATTAAACCATTGACGGTTTGTATCGTCCCTTTTTTATTATATAAAGTACCATCAGAAAGGATGAGTGATACCGGGGGCAGTGTCTTTAGTTTTGCTTCAAAAGATTTCCCAGCTACTTCTTTGTTAAAACTCAACAGCAAATTTTCATTGATGGCAAAATAAGCGAAAACATTCCCTATGCTGGAAACGGTGGTTAAAGGCTCAGCGGTGCTGCTGCTCACCAGGCTTCCTAAACGGTAGGGAATAGAGCCCACCACACCATTAACGGGGCTCGTTACCAAAGTATAACCTAAATTTGTTCTGGCATTTGCAAGTTCCGCTCTGGCTTGTGCCAAACGTGCCAGACTCGTCTGGTAGGTAAACTGCGCAGACTCTAATTCATATTTGCTGACTATATCTTTTTCGACAAGGGGTTTTACTTTATTGACGGCAAGTTTGGAGGCGCTCACATCCGCTTCAGCACTTAGTACACTTGCTGTAGCCGCGCGCACTTCCTGTTCATACTGTGGCGCATCGATTCTAAACAGTGGCTGTCCTTTGTGGACCACTGTTCCTTCGTCTACATAGATCTTCTTGACGAAACCATCAACCTTTGGCCTGATTTCAATATTCTCCTGTCCTTGTATACTTGCTGGATAATCGGTGTTTAAAGTAGCATCCCTGGGGCGTAACTCCAACACTTTATAATCTTTTGCCGGCGTAGCTCCAGCAGCCTGCTGTGCGGCTTTGTCGTTTTTGTTATTGCCACAGGAAATCAAAACGGCACAGCAAACCAAAAAAAAGAGCTTCAGGCTTATGTTTGTGGAAAAATGAAGTTTGTTATAGATGTATCTCATTGCTACATATCTATTTACCTAATAACAATACTTAACCAATAAATTGGTGCTTTGTTTAAAGTTAAGGAATTATGTAGCGAAAAAAATATAAATTATACCAAAAAAGCAAATGAATTTGCTTTAACGGGAGGACTTAAGGTAAGAATGGTTTGACCTTTTCCAGGGCAAATTCAAGCTGCTCCGATTCACTGATGGCCGTATTGTCTAAAATGATGGCATCTTCGGCCCTTACCAGCGGACTTTCCTCGCGTGTAGTGTCTGCATAATCACGGTGTGCAATGTTTTCAAACACCTCCTCCAGGGTTGTGCTTGTATCGCCTTTTTCCTGCATTTCTTTGAAGCGTCTTTCTGCGCGAAGCTTAGGGTCTGCTGTCATGAACAACTTTACCTGTGCATCTTCAAAAACTGTGGTGCCAATATCGCGACCATCCATCACAATATTTTTAGATTTGCCCATGCGCTGCTGTTGTCGCACCATCTCATGGCGTACCAATTTGTTGGCAGCAACGGCGCTTACATTTTCTGAAACCGGCATTAGCCTGATCTCCTCAGAAACCTCTTCGCCATTTAAGGTGATGTGGCTCTGGTAATCACGGGAGTGAAAATTTAATTCTATATGTTGTAAAGCATCCTTTACCGCTTCGTTATTGTGGATGTCAACGTTATTTCTAATAAAATAAAGGGTGACGGCACGGTACATGGCACCGCTGTCAATATATATAAAACCCAATTTTTTCGCCAACGCTTTAGCCAGTGTACTTTTACCGCAAGATGAATATCCATCAATGGCAATAACCAGGTTTTTTCTCATATGCCGCAAAGTTAATGTTTTAGGGATTTTTACGTATTGTTTTCGATAATAATTAAGTGGAAAAATTTAATACCAGCTTTAAGAAATGTTAATTTTAGCACATGATCCCCGTTAGAGAAGATATTTTAGAAAACGCAACCTTTAAAACCTCCCGCAGTGGAGGTAGTGGAGGGCAGCATGTCAATAAAGTTTCCAGCAAAGTAGAACTGGTGTTGAATATAGCACAAGCACCTTTTTTAGATGATTTGCAAAAAGCGCTGCTGATGGAAAGACTGGCCCACCGGCTGGATCAGGAGGGAAACCTGCATATTATTGCCCAAGAAGACCGCAGTCAGTTGTTGAATAAGGAAAGGACACTCTTAAAAGCGGTGGCCTTGTTAAAAGCAGCCCTGCATGTGGCCAAAGTAAGAAAGCCCACCCGCATACCGAAGGCGGTAGTGCGGAAGAGACTCAATAACAAACATGTCCAGGCAGATAAAAAGGTAAACCGCAAAAAACCATTTATAGGCGATTAGTTGAACCTATAATACATGCTGATTTTGCCATATTGATGTGCCTTGGCATTACTTTCCACTTCCCTGGTTTTAAATACCAGGCCAAAATCAAAGGTAAAACGTTGCGAACTGTAGTTAAAGCCTATTTGCTGCGCAAAAACGATGGGCTTGGCATCAAACGTTACCGGACTGTCGTCGTTGAACATGCTGCCTTGAATAGTCGCATCATAGGCCACCACATTCAGCTGCGGTTTAGCATAGAAAAACACTTCCTTTTCTACCAGCGCCTGTGTTTTAGCCCCATTGCCAATAACGGAATGCGTAGAAGCGGAGTTAAAAAGCTGATTGATCTTTCCGGCCCTGAAAAATACAGCAGCACCAGCACCACTAAAGGTTGTTCCTGCTCTTGCATAGCCATCAAAAGAGAAGTCTACGGTATTGCTGGTTGAGCGGTGAAGCAAACGCGTGTATTGCGCAGCTAAATTAACCGCCATTTCATTTCTAATCTGGTATTCCCAGCCCTCAGGTTTATAAAAACCAACGGTATTGTGTAATAATTCTTGCCCTTTTTGTGCCAGCGCATCCGGACCTGTGGTTCCAATCTGTGCACTTGCTTTAATCACGCTTTCATTTTTGCGGAACCAGCTTATGGCGCCTTCGGCATACAGGTAGCCAGCGAAAGGCCTGTCCTGGCGTAAGGGGTCTGGCGCATAACCTGACCGCGGATTGTACATTTTCTGTCCTGCACTCAGCTCATAAGTTTTCTTTTCCAGCTTTTCGCTGATCCTATCTGTAGCAATAGCATGGCGGAAATTGATGAAAAGCCCATTGGTATAATAGCGATCCAGACCATAAAAAAGGTAGGCATCGTTATCACTTCTAAAGCCAAATTCATTCTTATAAGTCTGCGCTTTCAGTGATGCAAAGGAGCAAACAAACAATAATAAAAGGCTGTATTTTACAGGTTTCATCGCAGAGAATTTATGGTTAATCATAGGGAAATTACAGAAAGGTTTATGTTATCCTTTAGCCGGAAGGTATTTTTATAGCATATTAAAAAGGCTCCGTAAATTAATCCGGAGCCTAAATGTATATTTATATTTTGGAGACCATTAGTTTAAAACTGATTTTATTTTAACAGTAAGATCCTGTGGGTCCTTCACTTTATCTTTCATCAGGGCCAGTTCAATCACTTCCTTCATTTCAGCTACATAATGAAAATTAAGGTCTTTAATATAACTTTCCTTGATTTCAAGGATATCTTTTCTGTTTGATTTACATAAAATGATATCTTTGATATTAGCTCTTTTTGCAGCAAGGATTTTCTCCTTGATGCCACCAACCGGCAATACCTTACCACGGAGGGTAATTTCGCCCGTCATGGCCAGGTTAGACTTCACTTTACGCTGCGTAAATGCCGACGTCAGTGCTGTTAGCATGGTTATACCTGCAGAAGGACCATCTTTTGGTGTTGCCCCTGCCGGTACGTGAACGTGGATATCCCATTGGTCAAAAAGCTCATATTTAATGTCGAACAAGTGGGCATGTGCACGTAAATAAGCCAAGGCAATGACTGCAGATTCTTTCATCACATCACCCAGGTTACCTGTAAGCGTTAACTTTCCTTTACCGGGACTTAAACTCGCTTCAATAAAAAGAATATCACCACCAACTGAAGTCCAGGCTAAACCTGTAACCACACCCGCTACTTCATTACCTTCATAAAGGTCTTTGTCGTAAATAGGGGCACCTAAAATTCTTTCTACATCTGCATTGCTCAATACAGGATCGTAAGCTTCTTCCATAGCTATTTTTGTAGCTACACCACGAACAAGCGAACCAATTTTTTTCTCCAGACCACGAACACCAGACTCACGGGTATAATCTTCAATTACCTTTTCAATAAGGTGAGATTTTAAAGTAATATCTTTATTGTTGATACCGTGTACTTCTTTTTGTTTAGGCAGCAGGTATTTTTTAGCTATTTCTATTTTTTCTTCAATAGTATAACCGTTTACCTCAATAATCTCCATCCTGTCGAGCAAAGCTGGCTGTATGGTGCTCAATGAATTGGCGGTGGCAATAAACAGCACGTTCGACAAATCGTAATCTGTTTCTACATAATGGTCATTGAAGGCATTGTTTTGTTCAGGATCCAGCACTTCCAATAAGGCCGATGAAGGATCGCCACGATAGTCGGCACCCACTTTATCAATCTCATCCAATACAAACACAGGATTTGCAGCACCCGCTTTTTTGATAGACTGAATAATTCTACCTGGCATGGCACCAATATAAGTTTTACGGTGACCACGAACTTCGGCTTCATCCCTGATGCCACCTAAAGCCATCCGTACATATTTACGGTTTAAAGCTTTGGCAATGGATTTACCCAGGGAAGTTTTTCCTACCCCCGGAGGGCCTACCAGGCAAAGAATAGGTGCTTTCATGTCGCGTTTAAGCTTCAATACAGCCAAATATTCTATAATCCGCTGTTTTACTTTTTCCAATCCAAAATGATCTTTATCTAAAACACGCTGTGCACGCTTTAAATCAAAGTTATCTTTGGTAAAATCGTTCCATGGAAGGTCCAATAATAACTCCAGGTAATTGATCTGGATGGAATAGTCTGGTGCAGCAGGGTTCATTCTGCCCATTTTTTCCAGCTCTTTATCAAAATGCTCTTTGACATGCTCAGACCATTTTTTCTTCTTCGCACGCATTTCCAACGCTGCATATTCTAAATCGCTGGAGTTGCCACCTAATTCTTCCTGAATGGTTTTCAACTGCTGATTTAAAAAATAATCACGTTGCTGCTTGTCTAAATCTACCCTAACTTTTGATTGAATCTGGTTTTTAAGTTCCAGCATCTGCAGCTCAAGTGTCAGCAGGCTCATTACCATCTCTGCACGTTCGCGCAATACTGTCATTTCCAGCATTTTTTGCTTGTTGGCCACATCTGCATTCATGTTTGAAGAGATGAAGTTGATCAAAAACGACGTGCTTTCTATATTTTTCAGTGCTATACCAGCTTCACTGGGAATGTTTGGTGAAAGCTGTATAATTTGTGAAGACATTTCACGGATGGAAGCAATTAAAGCCTTGAACTCTTTATCAGGCTTTTCTTTTGTTTCCTCAAATTTCTCTATCGTTACCTTAATATAAGGGTTTACCTGCACTTCAGTCAATAACCTGAAGCGCTGTTTACCTTGTATAATCACGGTGGTATTGCCATCAGGCATTTGCAGCATTTTAATAATCTGTGCTACAGTACCCACTTTATTTAAGTCATCAAATGTAGGATCTTCGATAGATACATCACGCTGTGAAACCACCCCAATAGTGCGGTTACCTTTATAAGCCTCCTTTATTAACTTTATAGATTTATCTCTTCCAACAGTAATTGGAATCACTACACCAGGAAAGAGTACCGTGTTGCGTAAAGGCAGAATTGCCAATACCTCCGGGGTTTCTTCACTATTCATTTCATCCTCATCTTGCTGAGTCATCAATGGAAAAAATTCGGTATCTTCATTTATGATGGGTAGTGCATTGCCAAAATCAAATTGATCTTTTATACTCATTAATTGCCTTTTTAAAATTTTAAACGACAAACTGACAGCTTGTCGCTGAAATTTATAATTATTATCTCGCAAGGGTATTTTCAACTCTTGTGCCAAAACTTTCATAACGGGTTTTATATGTTAAAAAGGCAGATGATTAAAATATTTTTATTGTTAATCATATTTCTTAATATTCTACGTTTAAGATTTAATTCTTAAATGGTACAATAGTTGCCTATTGTGTATCTTTAATTTTTATAACTTTATTTTTCTAAATAAAATTTGATGAACTACTTTAAAAAAGTGACCTTTCTTTTTCTTATATTTTTAACTTCCCATACTGCATTTGCGCAAAATAGCGGTTATGATAAACTCGGCATGCAGGCCATGATGAAGGGAGATTTTAAAGGTGCCCTGGTTCCATTGGAAAAAGCAGGTGCTAAAAATCCTAACGATACTAATGTATTAAAAATGCTTGGTTATTCTTACTTTCAGTGTGGCGATTATGAAAATGCCATTGCCAATTTTACTAAATTAATCTCTTTAAAACCAGCCGATTACTATGCTTATTACTACCGCGGTAAAGCAAGGCTAAACATTGCTAATGATCCTAAAGAATCGTTAAGCCAAATGCGTGATAACTTCTATTTGTCGGCTATTAAAGATTTCAGTAAAGCTATTGAGCTCAATGGCGAAGAAGATGCCCAGTTGCTACAAAACAGAGGTATTGCTTATAAAGATTATGCAATTTTTAAATCTTACAAGATTAAAAAGAAAGTTGATAAAGTGGCTTGTGTTGCCTTATTCAACAATGCAACAGCAGATTTCCAAAAAATATTAACTATTCAGCCTCAACGTAAAGACATCATCTCTTTAGTGAGCTATGTAAAAGCACAGGTAACTAGTTTGAAATAAATTAACAATGTTACTTATTAAAAAAGGGTATCCTATCACTAAATAGGGCACCCTTTTTTTATGTGCAAATTTTAAAATTTGTTATTAAAGATACAAAAGCTATAGTTGCCCTTTAATGTTATATTTCTTTTGACCCATGAGTCTTATCTTTTGAGTTTTACTGATTTCGTAAAGGCTATCAGGATAATAGCTTAAGGAATCGGTAGACTGGTAGAGGTAATTGCTGGTGTTCAGCAGTACCTTAATAGCTACTATTTTATTTTCTTTACGCGTTATGAGCAATTTCTTAACGATCACTTTTTCTTGCGTAGCGGTGTAAATCTCTTGATTTTTATTCTTAGTAACCTTAAAAAATCCCTGCCATGCCGACTTGTTGATGTCAGCATCTATAAAATTAGCGAATTCCTTATTCCAGTCGGCAATATGCACCGCCTTGGTTTCCATGGCCTCATTGACAGCAACGGTTTTTTGAACAAGCGCATTCTTTTTATTCAAACGTAGAGCCTCTTGTTCAAAATAACCCTTAAGGTTAAAATAGTGCTGCGGCTGTTGCTTTTGTTGTTCTGCATGGCCACAAGACAGCATGAACAATAAAGAACAAGCAGCAAAGAAATTTTTATACATTAGACTAAGCAATTACCTGTCATGATTGCGGGTTTTTCTATGCCCATTAATTTTAATATGGTAGGGGCCACATCGCCAAGTTTTCCATCAGCAATATGTGTATAGTCAGTACCCACTAAAATGCAGGGAACAAGGTTAGTGGTATGTGCCGTATTTACAGAACCATCCGGGTTTAACATATATTCTGAATTTCCATGATCAGCAAGGATGATAAAAGCATAACCCTTTTCTAAACCTTTGGTTACCACAGCTTCGGCACAGCGGTCGGCAGTTTCTACTGCTTTCACTACAGCGTCAAATACACCTGTATGGCCTACCATGTCGGGGTTGGCAAAGTTCAGGCAGATGAAATCTGCCCATCCTGTTTCCAGTTCTTCAATAATGGCAGCGGTAATACCCTGTGCACTCATTTCAGGCTGCAAATCGTAAGTAGCCACTTTTGGTGAAGGAATCATGATGCGCTTTTCGTTTTCGAAAACCTTCTCCCTGCCACCAGAGAAGAAAAATGTAACGTGTGGATATTTCTCCGTCTCGGCAATTCTTATTTGGTTTTTATGGTGTTTTTCCAGTACTTCACCCAGTGTTTCTGTTAAATCATCTTTAGTATACATCACCTTTACGTTAGAGAAATTCTCATCATATGAGGTCATGGTTACATAATATAAAGAAAGAGGGTGCATGTCATAGTCAGGGTATTCCTTCTGACAAAGAGCAGAAGTAATTTCGCGGCCACGGTCGGTGCGATAGTTAAAGCAAATCACTACATCTCCCTCTTTAATGGTTGCCAGGGGCGTTCCATCCGCGTTGGTGATCACGATAGGCTCCGTAAATTCGTCGGTAATACCCCTCTCGTAAGAATCTTTAAGGGCCTCCATCGCATCCTGTGTAGGGGTACCCACACCTTTTACCATCAGGTCGTAAGCTTTTTTAACCCTTTCCCAGCGCGAATCGCGATCCATGGCATAATAACGGCCTACTAAACTGGCTAATTTAGCGGCAGAATTTTGAAGATGGTGCTCCAGGTCTTCAACAAAACCAAAACCCGATGTAGGGTCGGTATCACGACCATCCATAAAAGCATGAACGAAGACATTTTTTAAGCCTTGTTCATCAGCAGCGGTGCACAGTGCTTTAAGGTGGTTGATGTGCGCATGTACACCACCATCAGATAAAAGGCCGATAAAATGAACGTTTTTACCATTTGCCTTGGCATGGTTAAAAGCTTTCAGTAGTTCAGGGTTAGAGAAAAAAGACCTGTCGCTGATCGCCTTGTTGATTCTGCCCAGTTCCTGGTAAACCACGCGGCCAGCACCAAGATTCATATGGCCTACTTCAGAATTCCCCATCTGCCCAGCCGGTAAGCCAACGGCTTCACCTGAGGCCTCTAACTTAGAGTTTGGGTATTTCTTTAACATAGAATCAAAAAAAGGGGTGTTTGCAGCATAGGCAGCATCTGATTCATCTTGGTTTCCATATCCCCAACCATCCAGAATAAGGAGCATTACTTTTTTATCTTCCATCAAAATCTTATTTAATTGTGTTCTTTTATCAAAACAAATATAAGTTTATTCAGATTTACTATCGCAGTTAATCGTAATTATTAAGCGTATAGTGGCTTAATTTTTGTAACAATAAATCTATATATTTGTAATAATGATTAGATTTTTGTTCCCCATTCTTGTCTTGATGGCGCCCTTTATACCCCAGGGTTTATTTCAAAGCGACTTTATCGATCAATTGTCTCCCTTATTTAAAGCCGGTAATTCACAAGAAATTGCAAAAAACTTCAATCCTTCGATCGCTTTAAGCATCCTTAAGGAAGAAGATGTGTATTCTAAAGTACAGGCGGAACAAATATTAAGAGATTTTTTCAGCAAACACAATCCCACAAATTCCACAGTTTTACACCTCATAAATACCAATCCTAATATGCGCTTTGGCATCCTTAGCCTGGCCACAAAAAATGGGAAGTTCCGCATTTCGATCACTTCAAAGCGAACGAATAATGTATTTTTAATTACTGAACTTAGAATTGATCAGGAGAAATAGTTAAAGAATACAGGTAAAATGCTATTTTTGGGTTAAAATTGAAAATTTGGACAAGCAAATCATAAACTTATTTATAAAAAATGCTCTTGCCGAAGACCTCGGTGATGGCGATCATACTACGTTATCCACAATTCCTGCAGAGGCACAAGGGAAAGCCAAACTGATCATCAAAGAGGATGGTGTGTTGGCGGGCATTGAACTGGCTCTTGAAATCTTCAAACATGTTGACCCTCAGCTAAAAACAACAGTTTTTTTGAAAGATGGCGACCAGGTTAAATATGGCGATATTGCTTTCACTGTTGAAGGCAGCACACACTCCATTTTGCTGGCAGAAAGGCTGGTTTTAAACTGTATGCAGCGCATGAGTGGCATAGCTACCAAAACGCAGCGTATTGTTTCCTTATTAAAACCCTACCATACGCAGATTCTTGATACCCGCAAAACTACACCAGGTTTAAGGTACCTGGAGAAATTAGCGGTAAAAATTGGTGGTGGCGTTAATCACCGCATTGGTTTATACGACATGATCTTGATTAAAGATAACCATGTTGACTATGCCGGTGGCATCAGCAACGCCATTAGCGCGGCTAATGCGTACCTTGAAAAAACAGGTAAAAAACTAGAAATAGAAATTGAGGTAAGAAATTTTGAGGAGTTAAACCAGGTCCTGGAAGTTGGAAAAATTAACCGAATTATGCTTGATAATTTCAATTTCGACGATTTAAAAGCGGCGGTTAAAATTATTGACCATCGCTATACTACAGAAGCTTCTGGCGGTATTGTTGAAGAAAACGTTACCGGCTTTGCCGAATGTGGGGTTGATTTTATATCCATGGGCGCATTGACGCATTCGGTTAAGAGTTTAGACATGAGTTTAAAAGCCTTTTAGAATGATATCTATTTATTCTATTTCTGCCGTGCTGCTTGCTTATCTGTTTGGGTCAATTCCATCTGCAGTATGGCTGGGCCAGGCTTTTTATGGCGTAGATGTACGCGAATATGGAAGTGGAAATGCAGGAGCCACCAATACCTTCAGGGTTTTAGGTACCAAGGCTGGCATAGCCGTGATGACTATCGATATCCTGAAAGGTTATACGGCAACCAAACTGGCCTATTTCATTGGGCTTTCTATTACCGGGCCTCATAACTCTTCGCAGTTCATTAATTTCCAGCTGGCTTTAGGACTCACCGCCGTAGTTGGACATTTATTCCCCATTTTTGCAGGTTTTAGAGGGGGTAAGGGTGTCGCTACGCTTTTTGGAATGATTTTAGCAGTAAACACTCCGGCAGCTTTACTTTGCGTTGTTGTATTTGTTACCGTGTTGCTGGTTACTAAATATGTTTCCTTAAGTTCTATTTGTGCAGGTTTTACCTTCCCCTTAGGCATTATATTCATATTTCATTCCACTATTCGGTCCGAGGTTTTGTATAGCATGTGCGTCTGTATATTAGTGCTTGTTACGCATCAAAAAAACCTGGAAAGACTTTTAAAAGGCAAAGAATCTAAAGTTTACCTGTTTAAAAGAAAAAAAGATTAAACCTAAGTTCATGAAAAAAATCCTTTTGTTTGGTATGGCCGTTACAATGCTAACGGTTTATTCCTGCTCCACAGTTCCTTTATCCGGTCGTAACCGTTTAAGTTTTATCAATGAAAGTGAAATGCAAACTGCTGCGGCACAAAGTTACACCGCACTTCTGAAAGATCCGGGCACCAAAGTATTGAACAATACAGAAGCCGCAAGAGTGAAAAGAATTGGCCAGAAAATTGCCAATGCCGTTACCCAATATATGAATGCTAATGGTTATGCCGAACAAATTCAGGGCTTTAAATGGGAATTCAACTTAATAGAGAGTCCTGAAATTAACGCCTGGTGTATGCCAGGAGGTAAAGTGGCGGTTTACACCGGTATTTTGCCGGTAACTAAAGACGATGCTGGTTTAGCCACAGTAATGGGCCATGAAATTGCACATGCGGTAGCTAAACATTCTTCGGAGCGTGCTTCTAAAGCAACCCTTGCAGAAGGTGTTGGTGGTTTGTTAGGTGCTGCCACAGCAGGAAAATCTGCAGGTACGCAACAGATCTTAAACCAGGTTTATGGAATTGGCGCGCAAACAGCCTACTTATTACCAAATTCAAGAACGCAGGAATTAGAAGCTGATCATTTAGGCTTAATTTTTATGTCTATGGCTGGTTATAACCCTTCAAATGCGGTAAGCTTCTGGCAACGCATGGCTACAGCTAGTGCCAGCAGCTCTAAACCACCAGAATTTTTAAGTACCCACCCTGCAGATGCAACCAGGATTGCACAAATACAAAAAGACCTTCCTGAAGCACAAAGATATTTGAACTCTACCACAGGAAAGCCTGTTAAATAATTTAGTTTTTTAAAGCTTTGAATGTGCCGCATTCCTTAACAGGGATGCGGTTTTTTTTGTTGGCTTTTGTGATTAACGGCTAAGCTATTTTGTGTTTCTTAGATTGTGTTCTTCTTAAAATATAGTTATTAGGCAAGTTATAGTTTCCATAGCCTTCAGAGGGCATTGGTAGGGCCTTCGTAGGGCCTTCCTATATCGACGGATAACTAAAGGCTCTACAAATGCCCTTGAAAGGTATACTGAATAATTAAGAAATTATTACTTGAGGTAAAGTTGATAAATAGCTGTATTTAGTACACAAGGTACCGCTAGAAAACGCAACAAAAGTCATTTTCAATCCACCGGAAATTGTTTTTAAAATTGAAAAGGAAGGTTTTTTCTTTAAATAGAGGTATAGAGGGAATTAGTACCAGTTACAGCGATCTGCTGTTTAACGTTTGGCGCATGGCTGCGGCCTTAATGAGGCATTCCTGGTATTCACTTTCTGCATCTGAGGCATAGGTGATGGCGCTGCCCACTTTAAAAGAAAGGTATTGGCTGGAGGCCTGGTACAAGAGGGTCCTGATGATGACGTTAAAGTCGAAATCTCCTGATGGGGTAATATAGCCAATAGAGCCAGAAAAAGCCCCTCTTTTATTGTTCTCCAGCTCTTCAATGAGGTTCATGGCCTTAATTTTTGGTGCGCCAGTCATGGAACCCATCGGGAATGAATTTTTGATGGCATCAATAAAATGCACTGCTGGATTTAAGGTGCAGCTAATGGTAGAAATCATTTGGTGTACCTGGGGAAAGCTGTAAATGCCGAAAAGTTCGGTTACTTTCACGGTGCCGGGGAGGGCACTTCGGGTGAGGTCGTTGCGCACCAGGTCTACAATCATTACATTTTCGGCCTGTTCTTTCTTGTTCTCTTGTAATTGTTGCTTCAACAGCTGGTCGGCAGCACCATCGGCACTTCTTTTTGCTGTGCCTTTGATAGGCTGGGAGATGAGCTGGGAGCCTCTTTTACAAAGAAAGCGCTCCGGACTAGCAGACAGCAAATACTGATCGTCGATTTTAAAATAACCAGAAAAAGGACTGGGAGAAATAGCGTTGAGCGATTTATAAACTGATAGTGGGTTAATGTGTGCATTTTTAGCGAAAAACTCCTGGCAGAAAGTAATTTCATAGCAGTCGCCTTTGCTCATGTGGGCTTGTAATTCTTTAACATGCGAAAGATAGGTGTCTTTACTGAGGCTGCTTTCCATGTTGACCTTAACAAGGGATGGCTCTTCAATTAATGCCTCCTCAATTTGCTGTAATACGTCTTCAGAACCCTTCAACACGGTAATTTCCGTGCCATTTACGCCAATGAGGTGTTGAGGCACAAAGAAATAAAGGTCTGGAAAGCCCAATAAGTCTGGGTTTGCAGATTGCAGCGCCTCGGTTTCATTCTTTAAATCATAACTCAACAAGCCAAACATCCAGTCGGGCTGCGCCTCATAAAAGTTTTTTAGCTCCAGGAATGCTTCACCGCAGGGAGCATTCAACACCCGCTCGGCACCAGCGGCAATCATAAAATCGTATTGATGATAATGATCAGGGTAACCATTACCGTCCAGCACTGCACAAACAGCAAAACTATCTGCCCAACTTAAGGCTTTATGTTTGAATAATTGGAGCTCAGGGTGTATCGTTGATTCCATTGTGGAATGAAAGGGGAACAAAAAAAGGCGGCTGGTGGCCGCCTTTTTTATCGTGATGATTAAAAATCTATATCAGCTCTAGAGTTTGAACGCGATCTGGTCCAACAGAAAGATATTTTACCGGAACTTCAAGTTCTTTCTCCAAAAAGGAGATGTAAGCGCTTAAGTTAGCCGGAATTTCTTCCACTTGAGTTACTTTAGTTACATCAGTTTTCCAACCTTCAATAGCTTTTAAAACCGGTGTAGGTTTCACAGAGATAATGTCGTATGGCATGTAATCAATAGTTTCACCATTATATTCATAATGCGTACAAGCATAAATGGTATCAAAACCATCTAAAACATCAGCCTTCATCATGATTAATTCAGTAACACCATTTAACATGATGGCATATTTCAAGGCAGGAATATCAATCCATCCGCAACGACGGGCTCTGCCTGTAGTTGCACCAAATTCATGACCAAT
This sequence comes from Pedobacter sp., assembly GCF_045628745.1. Classification (GTDB taxonomy): domain Bacteria; phylum Bacteroidota; class Bacteroidia; order Sphingobacteriales; family Sphingobacteriaceae; genus Pedobacter. Next base: position 13,021 of record NZ_JAZQPU010000021.1, on the reverse strand, counting down.
CTGGCGTAAGCTTTCACCAACTTCGTCATCTAATTCAGTAGGGAAGGGGCCGCCACCAACACGAGTACAGTAAGCTTTGAAAATACCGTAAACATTGCCAATTCTATTTGGGGCAATACCTAAACCAGTACAAGCACCTGCAGTAGTAGTGTTAGAAGAAGTTACAAATGGGTAAGAACCAAAATCTACATCTAGCAAGGTACCTTGTGCACCTTCAGCCAATACAGTTTTTCCTTCTTTTAAGAAACCATTTACATAATGTTCACTGTCAACATGAGGGATAGTTTTGATAAACTCTATCGCTTCAAAGAAAGCAGCTTCTTTTTCAGCAAGGTCATAATCAAAGGCATAGTGAGAAAGAATTTCTTTATGTTTCTCTACCAGTTTATTGTAACGTTCTCTGAAATCAGGTAAAGTAGTATCGCCGACGCGTAAACCATTTCTACCTGTTTTATCCATGTAGGTTGGTCCAATACCTTTTAAGGTAGAGCCAATTTTATCCTTGCCCATTTTCTGCTCATTTGCAGCATCCAATAATTGGTGGGTAGGTAAAATAAGGTGTGCTTTACGCGCAATAACCAATTTGCCTTTAGCAACCGGATCATGGCCTGCAGCCTTAAGGTTATCTAATTCTCTTTTTAAAATGATTGGGTCAATTACTACCCCATTTCCGATAAGATTCATCGTTTTTTCGTTGAAAATACCTGAAGGAATGGTATTTAAAACAAACTTTTTGCCGTCAAATTCTAAAGTATGGCCTGCATTTGGTCCGCCCTGAAAACGAGCGATCAAATCATATTGTGGACTTAAAACGTCAACAATTTTACCCTTGCCCTCGTCGCCCCATTGCAGGCCGAGAAGCACATCTACTTGCGTCATTATGTTAAATTAGGAAAAGATTAGTATTGTATATTTTAATTTGCATGTTGTATTTCCACATTTGGTTTTACGGTTGTTTTTTCTTTGCAGTCAAAGCAAACGCCGTAAAGATTAAGGGAATGGTGTTTGATATCAAACTTAAGCAACTCGCCCACCATACTTTGAATCTGGTGGATACGGGGGTCGCAGAATTCTACCACCTTACCACAGTCAATACAGATGATATGGTCGTGTTGGTGGTAGCCGTAAGATTTCTCAAATTGTGCCATGTTTTTGCCAAACTGATGTTTGGTTACCAGATCGCAAGACACTAATAATTCCAGGGTATTGTAGACTGTAGCCCTGCTCACCCTGTATTTCTGGTTCTTCATATGGATGTAGAGGGTTTCTACATCAAAGTGATCGTCTCTGGAATATATTTCCTCCAGTATCGCAAAACGCTCAGGGGTTTTCCTTAGTGCTTTGTTCTCCAGGTAGGCTTCAAATATTTTCCTGACCAGTTCGCTGTTGTGATTTGTAGACATAGTTTTCAGACTCCTCTCAAAGATACCAATTTTTAAATTAACCTCGGAGTAAAATCCCAAATTTAGGTATCAAACCGGGTTACGCCTGTTACACCGGGCACCTCTAAAAGGTTTTCAATCAGCTTATCCAGGTGATCGGTATCATTGACATAAATCATGATGGAACCGTCAAATATACCATTATCGGTATCAACAGTAATAGAACGCATGTTCACCTTAAAATCGTTGGAAATAACCTTGGTAATATTGTTAATTAAACCTACATCATCAATGCCAATAATATGCAAACCGGTAAGGAAGGTAAGTTGTTTTTGACTGTTCCATTTAGCTTTAACAATGCGGTAACCGTAATTTGCCATCAGCTGTGCAGCATTAGGACAATTAGTGCGGTGAATTTTGATACCTTCGCTGACAGTGACGAAACCAAAAACATCATCGCCAGGGATTGGGTTACAACACGCAGATAATTTGTAATCTATTTTCTGAAGGTCTTCACCAATCAACAGGATGTCTGACTCTGGATTTTTGACACGGTTTAACAGTGCATCAATTTTCTGGTTGTCGGTTTTTTCCTGTGCACCGCGGTTTTCTATTTCTTTTTCTGTCGCAAGGTATTCTTTAAGGTCTTTTAGTTCAATTTTACCCTGTGCTATGTTAATAAAAAGCTCCTGTGTAGAAGGAAGCTTAAAGAAATAAGTAAGCTTGTTCAGGTTATCTGTATTATAAGTAATCTTCAGTGATTTCAGCTTTCGTTCTAAGATTTCCTTTCCATGCTCTGCAATTTTTCTCTTCTCTTCTTTTAAAGAAGATTTGATTTTAGACTTCGCTTTGGCGGTCACCACAATGTTCAGCCAGTCTTCTTTAGGTACCTGTTTGTTGGAGGTGATAATTTCTACCTGGTCGCCATTTTGTAGTTTATGCGATAGAGGCACCAGCTTATGGTTAACCTTGGCACCAATACATTTAGCACCTACATCAGTATGAATCTCAAAAGCAAAATCAAGTGCCGTAGCGCCAAGTGGCAATTGCAATAAGGCTCCCTTAGGCGTAAAAATAAAGATCTCGTCAGAGAAGAGGTTCATTTTAAAGTCGTCAAGGAAGTCCAAAGCATTGGCTTCAGGATTGTTAAGCATCTCGCGCACTTTCATAATCCATTGGTCAAGACCATTGTCATTGCTGGATTCTTTATATTTCCAGTGTGCTGCAAAACCTTTCTCAGCAATCTCATTCATGCGCTGTGTACGGATCTGCACCTCTACCCATTGGCCTTTTGGCCCCATAACAGTGGTGTGTAAAGACTCATAACCATTACCTTTTGGAGAGGAAACCCAGTCGCGTAAACGATCAGGATTAGGTCTATACAAATCAGTAACAATAGAATAGGCTTTCCAGCAATCTGCTTTTTCCTGTTCTGGAGGACTATCAAGGACTATCCTGATGGCAAAAAGATCATATACCTCCTCAAAAGGGATATTTTTCTTCTTCATTTTATTCCAGATGGAATGGATGGATTTCGGGCGACCATAAATTTCACAGTTCAGTCCTTGTTCTTTTAAGATCTCCTCTATTGGTTCCACAAAGCGTTTGATGAAAAGGTTGCGTTCCGCCTTTTTTTCATTCAGCTGTGTGGCTATATATTTATAGGTATCAGGCTCTAAATATTTCATGGAGAGATCTTCCAATTCAGATTTGATGGCATATAATCCTAAACGGTGAGCCAGGGGAGCATAGAGATAAATGGTTTCAGACGCAATTTTTAATTGCTTTTGTCTGGGCATAAAGTCCATGGTCCGCATGTTATGCAGGCGATCTGCCAGTTTAATTAGGATAACCCTTACATCATCAGCAAGTGTAAGCAGCATTTTTCTAAAATTCTCTGCCTGTAAGGAGCTGTTATAATCAAATACCCCTGATATTTTAGTGAGTCCGTCTATTATTTTAGCTGTTTTTTTTCCAAATTCTCTTTCGATATCCTCAAGGGTCACATTTGTATCCTCAACTACATCATGCAGTAAAGCACATACTATAGAAGTAGTACCCAATCCAATTTCTTCTGCTGCTATTTGCGCTACTGCAATAGGGTGGTAGATATAAGGTTCACCAGATTTTCGGCGCATATTTTTGTGGCTTTCCAGCGCCATATCAAATGCTTTTCTGATTTCCTTTTTATCACCCTTTTGCATAGTTGGCTTACATGCGCGTAGAAGGGCACGGTATCTCTTCAGTATCTCTTGCTTCTCTGCTTCCAGGTCTATAACCAATGTGTTCTTCATTTGTATTATTTTCGAAATAATGTAACTTGCTTTGCGTTAAAGCACTATATTAGTTTTGTTATTATTCTATTTGATATAAGGATTACAAAAATAGAAGTTCGAATGGAACCTAATATATAAAATTGCTTTAACTTTACAGCAGTATAAATTTATGAAATTTTATAAGTTACTTGTTCTGCTTATTGTCATTATTGCCGCTCCGTCTGTAAAAGCACAGGTAAAACCTAGTCCTTATAAAATGCCGGTGCTGGGTAAAAATGACACCATCATGGTGGCCTCCACCAATGTTGATGGCGAAATGATACCATGGATCCCCTTAAATGAGGTTGTTATCTATGGTCAACGCATCTTTAAATCTCCCGCAGAACGTGTAGCTTTTAATCGTTTACGTTATAATGTACTAAAAGTCATGCCATATGCACTCTATGCCAAACGTAGATATGAACAATTGGAAAGAGATTTAGCGCTGACAAGTAATAAAAGGGACCAAAAGAAACTGGTAAAGGCCTGTGATGCTGAGATTAAACAGATGTTTAACAAGGAAATAAAAGAGCTGACAATTACACAAGGAAAAATATTAACAAAATTGGTTGACCGCGAGCTTGGCCGTACTACCTACGATATCATCAAGGAAAGTAAGGGCGGTTTGAAGGCTTTCGTCTATCAATCTGTTGCCCGCGTGGTAGGCCATAACCTTAAAAGTACATATAGCCCTGTTGAAGACAGGGAAATAGAAAACATTATTATTTCATCAGGGTATTACCAATAATATAATGACAGATCACTCAAAAAGTATATATCAATTTAAGGTAAAACTGCTCAATGGCCTTGAAAAAAACTTAGCTGCCTACCAAAATAAAGTACTTCTTATTGTTAATATCGCTTCAGGGTGTGGCTTTGCGCCCCAGCTAGAGGAGTTGCAGAAGCTACGTGCTGAATATAAAGAGCAGGGATTTGAGGTGCTGGCTTTTCCATCTAATGATTTTGGCCGTCAGGAACCCCTAAATGGAATTGAAATCAGTGAATTCTGCCAGGTAAACTTTGGCGTGGAATTTCCGGTATCCGAAAAAATTATGGTCCGTGGCGAGATGGCACATCCTTTATTTAAATTCTTAGCGGACATCAAACAGAATGGAAATATCAAATCTACACCGCGCTGGAATTTTCATAAATATTTGATTAATAAAAATGGGGAAGTAGTAGATTACTTTTACCCTTTCACCAAGCCGCTTTCTTCAAAAATTAAAAAGAAGATTGAGCGCTTGTTACTCTAAAAAAACTACATGAAATTAGATCTAATCGTCTTTGCTGTACATCCCGATGATGCCGAACTGGGCTGCTCAGGAACCGTATTGAAACATATTGCTGCTGGCAAAAAAGTTGGTATTGTTGATTTTACCCGTGGCGAATTAGGTACCCGTGGTACCGCAGAAACCAGGGATGAGGAAGCTGCTGCTTCTGCAAAGATTTTAGGCTTATCGGTACGTGAAAACCTGCGTTTCCGCGATGGTTTTTTTAAAAATGATGAAAGCCACCAGCTGGAAGTGGTAAAAATGATTAGAAAATACCAGCCTGAGATTGTGCTAAGCAATGCTTTACACGACAGGCATCCTGACCATGGCAGGGCTGGGGATTTAGTGAACGACGCTTGTTTTTTAGCAGGCTTGCCTAAAGTGATCACCGTTTTTGAGGGCGAGGAGCAGACTGCTTTCCGCCCAAGGCTAACCTTCCAATACATCCAGGACCGCTATATCAAGCCTGATGTCATTATTGACATCACCCCTTTTATGGACCTTAAAATTGAATCTATCAAGGCTTTTAAAACCCAGTTTTACAATCCTGATGTGGAAGGGCAGCAGACTTATATCTCTTCGCCCGAGTTTTTTGAGAGCGTTATTGGTAGGGCACGGGAGTTCGGCAAGTCTATTGGTGCTACTTATGGCGAAGGTTTTACTTCGCGCAAATTACTAGGCGTAGACGATTTGTTTCAACTGCGCTAGTTAAAAGGATTTTTAACCACACTTGTATTGCCCATTGCGCTTTTTTCGTAAAGGGCAATGCAGGATGCATTATAGGCAGGGTCGAAATTTACTTTGCCGGCATAGGCTTCTTGTGGTATGGAGCTGCCTTCTTTAAAGAAGTATACTTTGGTGTTCCCACCTTTATGGTGTGGTTTAAAATTACCAAAAGTTTCCATTTCTGCAGATGAGGTGTCTTTTACCGTCACAATGTAAACGTATTGCACAGGCCCTGTGTTGTTTTCATTTCTGTAATGGGTAACTTCCTTAAAATCACCTTTTAAATCTGAGATGCCTGGTTGAAAGAAAGTTCCTTTAATCATCCAGCCCACCAGAATGATCACGGCAAGGGCTAAAAATATATTCGTTTTGTTTTTCATCTTTTTTATAAATTCATCCAATCCAGTCTATTGTCTATCAATTTGCACGCTGAGCTAAATTGGTTATTTTAACAAGTATGGGAATGGATGAATTACTGTTTATCTATTTTAAAGGGTTGGTAAAATGCGCTCCAAAACGGCCAATCCCTCATCAATATGTTTCTTCTCTATACATAACGCTGGTCTGAAGCGAATAGTTCTATTGCCACAACCCAGGAACATTACATTTTGCTCCATGCCCTTTTGGATAAAGGCATTGCGAATATCTTTATCGGGTAAATCAAAGGCACATAACAGACCTACACCGCGTACATTAGTCATCAGCTCATGCTTTTCAGCAAGAAGTTCAAGCTTGTCTTTTAAATACTGACCAACCACGGTAGCATTTTCGCAAAGGTTATCCTCCTGAATAATCTGTAAAATTTGTGTGGCACGCACCATGTCTACCAAACTACCGCCCCAGGTGGAGTTGATTCTGGAAGGCACATTGAAAACATTATGCTCTACCTCGTCCACTTTATTGCCCACTAAAATACCACATACCTGCATTTTCTTGCCAAAGGCAACGATATCCGGACGAGCTTTTTCACTGAAATGCTCATGGCACCAGAATTTACCGGTTAAACCTACACCGGTTTGAACTTCATCGTATATTAAAAAGGCCTCATTTTCATCTGCCAGTTGTTTAAGCTGGATCAGGAATTCTTCGCGCAGGTGGTTATCGCCACCTTCAGATTGTATAGGCTCGATGATGATGGCACAGATTTCATCTTTATTTTCTGCAAAAGCTTGTTTCACCTGTTCAATAGAGCGCTTTTCGGTTTCCTCAGCAGTAGCTAAATTCTCCTCGTTTAAAGGAAAGCGAACCGTAGGTACGCTAACCCGTGGCCAGTCGAACTTGGCAAACCACTTGGTTTTATCGGGAAGGGTATTGGTTAAGCTTAAGGTATAGCCGGTTCTGCCATGGAAGGCACGTTCAAAGTGCAATACTTTAAAGCCTTTTTCTTCCTGGAAACCTTTGGCGAAGTTCTTTTGAACTTTCCAGTCCATCGCTACTTTAATGGCATTCTCTACCGCTAAACCACCGCCGGCGATAAAAAAGGCATGCGGCAGGTAATGGGGGATGCCCACTTTTGAAAATGTATCCACAAACTGTGCATATTGTTGTGTATACACATCAGAGTTAGAAGGGTTGGATAAGGCTGCGGCAAGTAGATTTTGTTTGAAGGCTTCATCATTGATCATTTTTGGGTGGTTGTAACCCAAAGGCACAGATGCAAAACAAGTGAAGAAATCTAAGAGCGTGCGTTCATTTTTAGAATCATAGATATAAGCACCATGACTTTTATTAATGTCGTAGGTAAGGTCGTAACCGTCTGCTAAAATATGCTTGCTTAAAGTTTCATTAACTTCTCCTGGTGGTATGGTTAGTTGATACATAGAATCAATTTTAGGTGATAATCAAATGTAACAAAATCAGTCTGATAAACAAATAAAGCGGCATTTAGACGGTGAAAAAGCTTTTAAAGGTGTTCTAAAGCTATTTTTCCAAAGAGAAAAACGAGAAAGAGAATGGGTTTCCATGCGTTGATTGCTGGAAACCCATTTTATGGATTTTGGCTTCTACTAAAGTGCCTACAGGAAATAATTTTTCTGAATATAACAGAATCACTGCTCCGGTTTATAAGTGGTCATTACAGTGGCCATAAAAACACCATTTTCAAGTCTAAAAGACGCCATTATTTGTCATTTTATGAGGTGAATGAGTTTAAGGAAGGAATACTTCTGCTATTTTTTCTTTCTTGCCTAAGATGCCAAGCAGGCCACCGGTATGGATAGCAACAATTTTATCGTTTTCTTTGAAGTAATTGTTTTGATGGAGGTCAAAAATAGCATAAAACATTTTGGCGGTATAGACGGGGTCTATCAGGATGCCTTCATTGGAAACAAAACGGGCCATGAATTCTAAAAGTGCAGGTTGCGTTTTAGCATAACCCCCAAAATGATAGTCGGTATGTAAATTCAGCTGCTCAATATTGCCGGTATAATGGTAGATTTCATTGGCAATAAAATCTCCCCCTTTTAAAACAGGGATCACATGAAGCTGTGTTTTTAATTTCCTTTTTTGGATGCCTTTTAATAAGCCTGCAGCGGTAGTACCCGTGCCTGCGGCACAAAAAATATGGTCTACATCATCTGGAAGTTCGTCAATAATTTCTGCACAGCCTTTTACAGCTTCGGCAGAGGCACCCCCTTCATCAATAAAAAAGGCAGAGGCATCATCTTTAAAGAAATCTTTAAACAGCGCAGGTTTGTTTAAATACTCCTCGCGGTTGGTGAAGATGAGCTTCATGCCATACAGACGGCACAAGAGCAGCATTTCATTTTCTACAGGCTCACCTCTAACAAAAGCGGTGGCCTTAAAACCAGCGCGTGCTGCTGCTGCTGCTGTTGCCAGCAGGTGGTTGGAGTAAGCGCCGCCAAAAGTTACCAGGTGCAATTTATTGAGCCTGACCGCTTTCTCTAACAGGTATTTGAGCTTGCGCCATTTATTTCCTGAAATATAAGGGTCTATAAGGTCATCTCTTTTTACCCATAAGCCGCTAATTTCGGTTTGTCTTAATTGATGTAGTGGACTGTTGATAGTTGCAAACATTGATGCAAATATAGAATCCATTCTCCTTATTCTAATTATGATTTAAAATATATCTTTTTAATCAGGTAAGGGAAAAAATTGAGAATTATTTTAACGTTCTGCGCAAATACTTTCATTATTTGATAGTTATTTTAATAATATCGGTTAATTAAAAAGTTCGTTGAAGCTGTTATTCTTAATTTAGTCCAGTAAAAGTTTTGATCCGCTGATCAGGAAAATAGAAGTTAGAAGGGCAATGAAGCCGGTAAAAGTCTTTATATTGTAACCTATTGAGGCTATGCTCAAATTGTAAGCCAATTTCTTTTTAAATATGTAATTCTTAAAGATTAGTTTTGTAGCATGGAAAATACCAATGCAGGACTGGAATTAGAGGAGCAGGATTTATTTGAGCATTTTAATATTGTTGTTGATAAAGGACAATCCTTATTAAGGGTTGATAAGTTTTTGATGCATCGTTTAGAAAACGCATCACGTAACAGGATACAAAACGCAATTGATGCAGGGAATGTACTCGTTAATCAAAAACCTATAAAACCTAGTTACAAGGTAAAACCTGAAGATGAGATTTCCATTGTTTTTCCACACCCACCGAGAGATACAGAAGTTTATCCGGAGGATTTACCTTTAGATATCATTTATGAAGATAAAGACCTTTTAGTGGTGAATAAAGTTGCGGGTATGGTTGTTCATCCCGGGTTTAACAATTATACAGGTACGTTGGTGAATGCCCTTGCTTTTCATTTTGACCAGCTGCCACAGCTGCCAGGAAATGAAGGTCGCCCAGGTTTGGTGCACCGTATTGACAAGGATACTTCGGGTTTACTGCTGATCAGTAAAAACGAAATGACCATGACTAAATTGGCCAAGCAGTTTTTTGACCACACCATTACCCGTAAATACCTTGCTTTGGTATGGGGAGATATAGAAAATGATGGCACGGTAACGGGTTACATTGGCAGAAGTGCTAAAAACAGAATTATCATGGATATTTATGATGAAGAAGAAAAAGGCAAGTGGTCGGTAACACATTATAAGGTAATTGAGCGTTTAGGTTATGTAACCTTAATCAGTTGTCAGTTGGAAACCGGTCGTACGCATCAAATCAGGGCACACATGCAGCACATCTCACATCCACTATTTAGTGATACTAATTATGGTGGTGATAAAATATTGAAAGGAACAACCTTTACCAAATACAAGCAATTTGTTAACAACTGCTTTGAAATTATGCCGCGCCAGGCTTTACATGCACAGACATTAGGTTTTATACACCCCAGCACAAAGGAATACATGGAATTTGAAGCTCCATTGCCTGCAGATTTTGAGGGTGTACTTCATAAATGGAGAAATTACATTGTACAACCTTAAACCGATAAAGGGATCATCAATCGTATAAGATACTAATGCAGCAACAATATATTTTACATAACGACGAGTTTTTAAACAGCAGTCAACCTGTGCTCAGTGCCGAAAACCGTAGCTTTCGCTATGGTGATGGTTTGTTTGAAACCATCAGGATGAGCAATGGTAAGCTGAACTTCCCTGAATTACACGTAGAAAGGTTAATGCAGGGCATGAAAACGATGAAGATTGAAGGCAGCGCCCTGCTGGATGAGTATTTCCTGAAGCAAAAGACGGCAGAACTGTGCAAGAAAAATAAAATCAAAGACAATGTAAAGTTCCGCTTGTCAGTATACCGGCAGGGTGATGGCTTATATACCCCCAACAGCAATAAGTATGGGTATATTCTGGAGGCTACACCCTTGCCAAATGCGAATTATGAACTCAATAAAAAAGGACTCATTGTTGATGTCTACAATGAAATTACCAAGCCTGTTAACCTGTTGTCGAACTTAAAAACCAGCAGTGCCCTGATGTATGTGATGGCAGGATTGTATAAAAAACAGCATAAGCTTGATGAAGCCATCATCTTAAACCAGCATGGCTTTATCTGTGAAAGCATTAGCTCCAATATTTTTGTGGTCTACGATAAGCAGATTTATACACCTGCGTTGAGTGAAGGCTGCATTAGTGGTGTGATGCGCAAAGTGGTGATGCAGCTGGCCAAAGCACATAACATTTCTATCATTGAAGCGCAATTGAATCCCGAGGTTTTGCGTCAGGCAGATGAGGTTTTTGTAACCAATGCAATTGGCGGCATCCGCTGGGTAATGGGCTATGGGCGCAAGCGTTATTTCAATGAAAATGCCAAACACTTAAGCGCCCTGCTGAACGCTGTTTAAAGATTACGGTTGTTATGAATTACAACCGCATTCCTCTTAAAAATTCTTCTACCAACATTCTTTTCTTACCCTCATATTGCAGCTCTGTTAATTTTAAAAAGCCATCCCTGGTGGCAAACTTCAAGAAAGTTTTTCCATCACTCAGGAAACCACCGGGGGCAATGCCAGGCTCTTTATGTTCTATTTCTGCTTTAAACACCTTCAGCGTTTTATCGTTAAGCGTAGTAAAAGCTGTAGGGTAAGGACTCAGGCCACGCACTAAATTATAAACGGTTTGCAGCGGCTGGTTCCAGTCGATTTTACAAAATTCTTTAAATATTTTAGGGGCATGTTTTAAATCTGCCGACTGTTTTTGCGGTTGCTCTTTATAGTCACCTGATTCTATAGCTTTAACGGTTTCCACCAAAAGCTCAGCACCAACTACCATCAATTTATCATGCAGATCGCCAGCAGTGTCGGTATCGGTAATTTCCACCTTTCGGGCTTCAATGACATCCCCCGTATCAATTTCATGTTTCAGAAAAAAGGTGGTTACGCCACTTTCTTTCTCCCCATTGATGATGGCATGGTTAATTGGGGCAGCACCACGGTATTGTGGCAGCAGGGAGCCATGTAGATTAATTGTCCCTTTTGGAGGCATATTCCACACTATTTCTGGCAGCATCCTGAAAGCCACCACCACCTGTAAATCAGCGTTGATGTTTTGCAGGGCAGCAATAAATTCAGGGTCCTTTAATTTCAAAGGTTGCAAAATGGTGAGCCCTTTTTCCATTGCATATTTTTTAACGGCACTCTCACTCAATTTTTGTCCGCGGCCCGCAGGTTTATCTGCTGCCGTTACCACTGCTGCTATCTCAAAGCCAGCATCAACTAATGCAGCAAGTGAAGCCACGGCAAAATCGGGTGTCCCCATAAAAACTATTCTCATGTTCCTGTGTTTATTTAGCAAAATAACTAAAAATATGGCGCAATGCTTCATGTAAGGCTATATTCATGTGCCATTTCTTCTAACCTTATCATTTATAAAGAATGCAGACTGCCGAAGAGATTAAACAAAGCGGGTTAATTTACATGACCGATGCCAACCCGGGCATCTACAGAAAAGGTAAAGCGGGTGCATTTTATTACCTCGATAAAAACAACAAAAGGGTTACCGACGAAGCGCAGCTGGAAAGAATTAAGGCTTTGGTATTACCACCTGCATGGACTGAAGTCTGGATAGCGCCAAAGAAAAATGCATACCTTCAGGCTACAGGTATTGATGCCGCAGGCAGAAAACAATACCGATATCACCATAAGTGGACCTCCCGGCGTTCGGATAGTAAATACTACCGCCTGCTTGATTTTGGTAAAGTGTTGCCACAGGTGCGTAAGCATATTGCCAAAGACCTGAGGCGCAAAAATATGGATGAAAGAAAAGTCCTGGCCATCTGTGTGCAGCTGATGTTGAAAACATTTCTGCGCGTGGGCAATGAGTTCTATCAACAAACTTATGGCAGCTTTGGCTTGAGTACCCTGCGCAATAAACACGTCAAAATAAACGGCAATACGCTGAAGCTTAATTTTATAGGCAAAAAAGGGGTGCGGCAGGAGGTTACGTTGAATGATAAAACCTTGGCTAGACTGGTGAAAAAGTGTAAGGAAATACCCGGACAGGAGCTTTTTCAATATTATACCGATGGCAAGGAGCACCAGTCAGTAGACTCCGGAAAAATTAATGAGTACATCAGGGAGATTACCGGCAGTGACTTTACAGCAAAGGATTTCAGAACCTGGGGTGGCACGTTAGAAGCCTTGCGACAGCTGGGTAAATGTATGCATGTAGATAATGACGAGCGGCCGCGCAAAAAGATCATCGTAGAAGTGCTGGATTGTGTGGCCAGTAAATTGGGAAATACACGTGCTGTATGTAAAAGCTCTTATGTGTATCCTTTATTATTGGAGGCATTTGAAAACGATAGGCTTTCAAAATACCTCCAAAAAGTTAATATCGATAAACCGCATACACAGTATGCCCTGGAAAATGATGAAAAAGTGCTGATGAAATT
>NZ_JAZQPU010000020.1:0-3568 GCF_045628745.1 Pedobacter sp. | reverse complement strand
CCCCATCGAATAGGAATATCATATATGTCAACAAAACAAATATCAAATGCGGAGAAGCAGCTCAACCGAATCCTTACCTGGATTGCCTGGTTATTTATCACGATTGCTGTAATCGTTTTAGCCTGGTTCTACCTCTTCTCCCGTCATCACGCCAGCACCAATGATGCACAGGTAAAACAGTATATAACACCTATTGCCAGTAAGGTATCTGGATATATTGACGAGATTAGATTTGAAGAAAATCAATTTGTAAAAAAGGGTGATACACTTATTGTGATTGATAACCGCGAATTGAAACAAGATATTGACATGGCAGCAGCTGATTTAGCCGCCATTCAAAATTCGGTTATTTCCCAAACTAAAATGGTAGCTACCCGGATGAGTGATACCCATGTCATAACAGCTAATATAGAAGCAGCGAAAGTAGAAGTCTGGCGCACACAACAAGATTACTATCGCTTTAAAAACCTGGTTGAGCAAGAATCGGCAACCAGGCAACAGTTTGAAAGCGCTGAGGCCAAATACAAACAAGCAAAAGCAACGTTGGAAGCAATGGAACAGCAAAATAATTCTGTAAAGATTGGTGTGGAAGCTGAAGAAGCAAAGATTGCCCCTGTGCAGAGTCAGGTGCAAAACAGAACTGCAAGTTTGCAAAAAGCAAATTTAAAGTACTCTTTCAGTTATATCGTTGCCCCATACGATGGTTGGGTGGGCACTAAAAGCATCCAGGAAGGACAACTCATCAAAGAAGGTCAGGCACTGGTACAAGTTGTTTCTAAAGAGAAATGGATTGTCGCAAATTTTAAAGAAACGCAATTGGCTGAAATTGAACTGAACAGTGAGGTTGAAGTGAAAGTTGATGCTTATTCAGGGATACATTTTAAAGGAAAAGTCTTGTCATTTTCTCCTGCATCAGGCTCTGAATTTGCCCTGATAAAACCTAATAATGCAACTGGTAATTTCGTTAAGATCGAACAACGTTTTCCTGTTAAAATAAGCCTCCCTAATACAGCTGATTTAGATAAACTAAGATCAGGAATGAATGTAGAGGTCGCCGTTAAAAGTCGCAAATAATATAATATAAAAGACAGAATGAACGACATTTTTAACCTGAAGGTTCCTAAACGATTGAGGCTGACTCTTTTGATCCTGGCCATGTTTCCTAACCTGATGATCTTGTCCATGTTTAACATGAACAGCACCTTTACCGCATCATTTTTAGACTTAGAGGCAGATGACATACAATTTATGTTTGCGATGGCCTATGCAACAATTGTTTGTGGACTTCTCATCCATGTTCGTTTCTTTCACTTCTTTAACATCCGTTCTTACTTAATTGTCATGACCGGTTTAAGTATATTGGTGCTATTAGCCATGACTTTTACCAGAAACACACAGCTTCTCCTCATCCTGCGTTTAATTCAAGGGCCACTGGCTTTATTCGAAGGCTGTATATTATTGCCAATTATCATGAGCCAATTGAAATCTCATTATGCGAAAATCTTAGGCTATTCTATATTGTACTGTTTTCTAATGATAAGTGATAAATTTGCCACATCAATCATCAAATTTGCCATTGAGAATTACAACCATAACATGATGATTTATACCATCATCATGATACATACAACAGCATTGCTGGTTTACCTATTTCTTTTCAATTATAACCGCATGTTCCCCAAAAAGCCATTGTACCAGTTACACCTTTCGGGAATTTTACTATTGATGATTTCGTTAATCTCAGGTGCCTTTTTCCTTATTTATGGCAGACAATATGATTGGTTTGATTCATATAAAATCATTATTTCTTTAAGTATTTTCCTGATCTTCGGAGCGCTCTTTATCTTATATCAAAACACCGTTAAAAGACCATTATTTCATTTCGGCATCTTTAAAGCCGAACGTGTTATACTTGGAGTGCTCTTACTTTTCCTGTTTTATATATTTCGTGCCAGTCTTGGAAACGTCTATCAAGTCATGGGCACAGTTTGGAATTGGCCATGGACCAATATTTTAACTATTCAGTATTTCAATGTCTTCGGAACAATTTGTGGGGTTGCCATTGCCTTTTTTCTAATGCTTAAAGAGGTAGACAGCCGATATACATTTACCGCTGGATTTTTACTCCTTTCCAGTTCCATGTTATGGTTTAGCCTTTTATTCTATCCAGATGTTAGCCAAAGCGACATCTGCTACCCTTTATTATTGGAAGGCCTGGCACAGGGCGTGTTATTTACACCAATCGTGTTATATATGTTGGGTGGCGTGCACCCTAGCATTTCGAGTAATGTTGCCTTATTGGGAACGGCAACTCGTTTTTGGGGCACAATCGCTGGTTATTCCATCATGCAGAATGTAGTATTGCACCTTACAACAAGAAAACAAAGTAATTTGAGCGTTAATTATGACCTCACCAGCGTTCCTTATCAAGAGCAATGGGACGCTATGTTAAGTAGCCAGTCGAATAACTACCTTCCAAATGAGGCTGTTAGCTTAACCGTAGGCAATTTTCAGAATGAATTGTTTAAACAATCCTTATTACTCACCAGCATTGATATTTTCAGAATCCTTTTTTGGATGGGAATTGGTATTTCCATAGCTTGTTTTCTTTATCAGCCTATAAAAGGATATATTTTATTAAAGTTAAAAGCTTAATTTGTATCGTAATGCGGTTGCAATTGTAGTTTTGCATATTTACCCTTGATTTGAACACAACTTTCAGGACTTTGCATACAAGCCTAATCCTCTTCTTGCCTAATTTTGATTTATTAAAAATCAACATGATGGAAATTAAGAAAACAACATTAGGAAATCAGGGCTTAACCGTCCCTATTATTGGTTTGGGTTGCATGGGCATGACTGGCTTTGAAGACGCTGATATGTATGGTAAAACCGATGAAAATGAAGCTATTGCCACCATCCACCGTTCATTAGAACTTGGTGGGAACTTTTTAGATACCGCCGACCTCTATGGCCCTTTTAAAAATGAACAGCTGATTGCAAAAGCCATTGAAGGCAATCGTAATAAATACATCATTGCCACCAAATTTGGTTGGGAAATTGACGATGACGATAAGGTAACCTGGGCCATCAATGGTAAAAAAGAATATGTCAGGAAATCAGTAGAGCGTTCCCTTCGAAACCTCAAAACTGATTATATCGATTTGTATTACATGCATCGCCTTGATAAAAGCACCCCTATTGAAGAAACGGTGCAAGCCATGAGCGATTTGGTGAAAGAAGGAAAAGTAGGCTATATTGGTTTATCGGAGGTATCTTCCGCTACTGTTAAAAGAGCTCATGCAGTTCATCCCATCACGGCAGTACAAAGCGAATACTCCTTATTTGAGCGTGGTGTAGAAGAACGTGGCGTATTACAAACCTTAAATGAACTAGGCATTGGCTTCGTAGCTTATTCTCCCCTTGGTCGCGGCTTTTTATCAGGACAAATCCTAAGTATCGATGATTTGCCTGAAAATGATTTCCGTCGCGGTATCCCACGCTTTCAGGAAGCTTATTTCCAGAAAAACATCGATTTGCTGAATGCCATTGAAGCATTAGCCAAAGA
>NZ_JAZQPU010000019.1:0-5028 GCF_045628745.1 Pedobacter sp. | reverse complement strand
TATCCTGACTAATTAACCATTTACACAATACATCGAGGTTAAGAAACGAGCCAATCACCACCTGGTGTGCACGTGCCTGCGCCATATGTAAAGCTTTGGTGCCATTGGTAGTGGTCAACACTACCGTTCTGCCACCTACTTTTTCTTTGGTATAAGAAAATGGGGAATTGCCGAAGTCGTAACCATCAACCACTTCCCCATTTCTTTCGGCCGCCAACAAATAATTTAGCCCTTTATAATTAAGGCAATCTTCAACCTGCGAAACCGGAATAATAGCTTCTGCGCCATTGTCAATACCGTAAACCATAGATGAAGTGGCTCTTAAGATATCAATAACCACAACAATACTGTTTTCAATAGTGTATAAATCCAGCAAGGCCGGGGTTAAACACACTTCAATTTTTCTTTGCATTTACGGTAATAAGGGACGTTTATTTATAAAAAGGAAATTTAACAACTTTAGCTTTAATTTTTGCGTTACGGATTAGGATGTAGATCTCTGTTCCTTCTTTAGCAAATTCTTTCTCCACATAGCCCATGCCGATTGCTTTCTGTAAAGATGGCGACTGTGTACCGGAGGTTACTTTTCCAATCACTTTTCCTTCTGCATCTACAATTTCATAATCATGACGTGGAATACCGCGGTCAATCAGCTCAAAGCCAATCAGTTTTTTGCTTACACCCGCTTCTTTTTGTGCTTTTAGAGCCTCAGAATTGGTAAATTCTTTAGTGAACTTTGTAATCCAGCCTAAACCTGCTTCAAATGGTGATGTGGTATCATCAATATCGTTACCATATAAACAAAATCCCATTTCTAAACGCAAGGTATCACGGGCCGCTAAACCAATAGGTTTAATGTTAAAAGGCGCACCAGCTTCGAAAATAGCATTCCAGATATGATCTGCATGCTCATTGTCGAAGTAAATCTCAAAACCTCCAGCACCTGTATAACCGGTAGCAGAAATAACGACATTGTCGATACCTGCAAATTTGCCTTTGCTGAAATTGTAATATTCCATAGAAGCCAAATCTACATCTGTTAAACTTTGTAAAGCTTCAGCTGCTTTTGGTCCCTGAACAGCTAATAAAGATGTTTTTCCAGAAATATCATGCATTTCAACACCCGCAGTATTGAACTTTTGAATCCAGTTCCAATCTTTTTCAATGTTAGAAGCATTGACAACCAACATGTACGTTTTTTCGTCTATGCGGTAAACCAACAAATCATCAACAATGCCACCATCTTCATTTGGCAAGCAAGAATATTGAATTTTACCGTCGTATAATTTTGCAGCATCATTGCTGGTTACTCTTTGAATAAGGTCTAATGCGTTTTCTCCTTTAAGGATAAACTCGCCCATATGGCTTACATCAAACACACCAACACTGGTTCTTACCGTTTGGTGTTCTGCATTGATACCCTCATAGGTTACGGGCATGTTGTATCCTGCAAATGGCACCATTTTAGCGCCTAATGAAATATGTTTAGCTGTTAATGCGGTATTGTTCATGTTTTATCTCAAATAATCGTTGCCAAAAATACATAAATTTTAGGCATTAATTAATTGTTGATAAATTTGTACCATCCTCACCGCTATGGAGGATATGTTATAGTTTTTCTCTACATTTCTTCTGGCATTCTCCCCTATTTCGGTCAGTTTATTAGGGTTGGTGATGCATTGTAAGATGGACCTATAAAATTCATCAGGAGTATCGGCAATCAAAATATCTTTACCATGCTCACATTTAATGCCCTCAGCGGCCATCGTGGTGGCAATGATACATTTGCGCATGGCCATGCCCTCAATAATTTTTACCCGCATACCACTTCCCGATAACAGCGGCACAATCATGATGGCCTTAGAGTTGATAAAATCAACAGCGTCTATCACTTCTCCTTCTACTACTACATTGTCAGATTCGTAATCGTAAAACTCTTGTTGCATGTGTTTGCCGGCAATATAAAAACGCAGCTCACTGTTGAGCTTTTCTATATCAGGCCAAATTTCACTTAAAAACCACTCCAGGCCTTCTTTATTAGGCTGCCAGTCCATGGCCCCTAAATGAAACAACGTAGGGTAACCATATTTAATGGGAGCGGTAATGTATTTTTCAAAATCAAGCGCTACGGGAAAAACATCAAGATTGGTTTTGCAACCCATGCGTACAATACTTTGCCGGTCGGGTTCTGAGATGGCAAAGATCTGATGAAACCTGTTCACTTGCTCGGTTTCGTAAGTTTTTAAGCGCCGGGCCAGAAACTCCAGGTACATGCGCCGGGGGATAAACTTTTCCCGATAGGCCAGTCGCTCCCATACGTCAAAAACAATGTTATGTGCCCTGTAAATAAGCTTAGCCTGGCTCAGTTCCTTCACCACATCCAGATAAGGCACCACATATAAACCTTCAAACTGAATGATATCAAACTCCGTTTCATGAAGAACATTGGCCAGTAATTTGGCCGCATCTTCCTCATAATAACGCGAAACATTGTAAGACTCGTCAGAAAACACGTTTAAAAACATGTCTATGTAGTTTACACTGGTATCAATCTCGTACGAGTGGAAGTGGATGTTTTCAAAAACAGGATCGTAAATATCATCTATATCAATCTTATTTTTATGGGTATTGATACTGAAAAGCGTAACTTCAACATCATGCTTCAGCAAGCCCATAATGGTGTTATAAACCACAATAGGATAACCACTGTTAGGTGGAAAAGGAACGCGATATGTTAAAATGAGGACTTTCAATGAGTGAAATTACACATTATCCCTCATTATTTTCAAATAGAATTAGCTGTGGACTACTGATGTTAAAAGTTTTTCTATGGTAGGGTGTTAAACCATAATTCAGAGAGGCATTGCGGTGCATAATCGTAGGATATCCTTTATTCTGGTGCCATTCATAATGGGGATATTCTTTACCTATATTGACCATGTACTCATCGCGATGTGTTTTTGCCAGAATAGAGGCTGCGGCAATGTTGAGGTATTTGCCATCGCCTTTTACAATGCAGCAATGTGGAATATCAGCATAGGCCTTAAACCTGTTGCCGTCTATACTGAGGTATTGTGGCTTGGTATGCAACTTTTCAATAGCACGGTGCATAGCCAGAAAAGAGGCATTCAGGATGTTGATTTGATCGATCTCCAGGTTATCTACCGAGGCTACAGCCCAGCAAATGGCTTCTTTTTCAATGATACCGCGTAAGTTCTCCCGCTGTTTGTGGTTGAGCATTTTAGAGTCTGTAAGCTCGCCGGCTACAAAATCTTTAGGCAATATAACGGCAGCAGCAAAAACTGGTCCGGCTAAACAACCTCTTCCAGCTTCATCACAGCCAGCTTCTAAAAACTCTTCCTGGTAGCAATTTAATAACATGCCACAAAGATAAGCAATACGGAATTAACTAAACAGTTACGTTTTGTGATTTTACATCGAAGGCATCTCTTAAGCCAATGGCCAGCAAATTAAAGGCATATACGGTGAGCATAATGGCTACCCCCGGCAATACGGCAAGGTAAGCGGCATCCATAATGATATAGCCATAATGTTCCTTGATCATCCCTCCCCAGCTGGGCATGGGTGGTTGTGCGCCAAAGCCCAGAAAGCTCAAACCCGACTCCAGGATAATAGCGGAAGCAAAATTTGCCGAGGCCACCACTAAAATAGGGCCTGCAATATTTGGAAGAATATGTTTGATGATGATTCTCGGTGTAGAAAAACCTAAGGCTTTTGCCGCTTCTACAAATTCTACTTCTTTGAGGGCAAGTACTTGTCCGCGTACTAAACGGGCAACATCTACCCATGTAGATAGGCCTACGGCAATAAAAATCTGCCAGAAGCCTTTACCCAGGGCAAAAGATATAGCAATGACCAATAACAACGAAGGCAAGGACCAAATGACATTCATCAGCCAACTGATGCCAGCATCTACCTTTCCTCCAAAATAACCTGCTATGGCTCCTGAACTGATGCCGATAAAAAGGGAGATCAAAACGGCCATTAAACCTACAGATAAGGAAACCCTAATACCCAGAATTAAGCGGCTCAACAAATCACGGCCGTACATATCTGTTCCTAACCAAAAAGTTTGTCGGTATACATTTTTACCAGATACCAAAGGGTATTCCGCTTCTTCACTCTGTTCATCGTCGCCAATATATTCGCGGGCAAAAACAGTTTTACCCACTTTACGGTAAGCGGTAATAGGAATGACCTTAAAATTTGCTTCTTGTCCGTAGAGCATTTTTTCAAAAACACCCACCTGCTCCACTTTCGGGTTTCTGCTGATGATTAAAAATTCAAAGCTCCTGCCCGGTTTTTTATTGCTCAGCTGCAAGTGCATGCTATTGGCATAGGGTGTTTGATCTGGCGTAATGAGGTAACCGGCAATGCCCATCAACATCATCAGTAAAATGAAAACCATGCCGCTGAAAGCAAGTTTGTTTTTTTTAAACTTTCTCCATATCTTTTGTGAAGGGCTGTTACTTTGTGAACTCATTTGACCATTCTTCCCTTCCAGTTGTATTTTCCAGAATTGCCTGCTACGCCAATATAAATAAGGTAAACAATGTGCATAAGATTAAGTATGGGTAAAATGGGTAACAGCTCGCGCCTTTTGGCAAACTTGGTCACATCCCATAAAAATATAAATTCTATAGCAATCTTCAACACAAGCTGCAGCAAACAGACCTTTAAAAAGCCAATAAAAAATAAACCGGCAATAAGGTTGAGCACAATGCTCAGGTTAAAGATCCACACCAGCACACCCAAAACAATGATGGATTTGTTTTTATAACGGGTACTTTTTGATGCCCAGCGTTTGCGCTGTTGTATAAATTCTGATAAGGTAGGTTTTGCCTGGGTGTAGACCACAGCATCGTAGTTTTTCAGGAACCCTATTTTATTCCCATAGCGGGCGGCCATTTTATGCAGCAGCAGCTCATCATCTCCCGAAGCCAGGTCGTCTATTCCTTTAAAACCGCCTACTTCGTAAAATGCGGCTCTTTCATAGGTAAGGTTGGC
>NZ_JAZQPU010000018.1:0-2901 GCF_045628745.1 Pedobacter sp. | reverse complement strand
TATACATTTTTTTATTCTTCTGGTACAAGTCATCACTAAAGCTGTTGCTCACCTGTCTCAATTCAAAAAGTGCTTTACTGATCTGAATGCTGTTATAACCTTGAGCGGTTAGGTAATGATTTAAATGGCGTTCTTCTATATTACTGTTATTCCCAAGCTCTTCCCAATTGCCCAGGTAGGTATACCCTAAATTTACGATAAAAAGGTCAGTAATTCTGCGTTGAGAATTTTGGTTGGTTTGGACTATAGTGTTCATCAAATATTTTTTATCTAATATCAGGAATAATTCCTTTAGTATTAGATAAATTTTATCAACCCAAGGAATTAATTCTACTTTTGGAATAGCTAAGCTCCTAGTAGCTTATTAAAAATAAGGCATTCCATCGCTGAAATGCCTTCTATCATAGAGCGGTTATATGATCTTTAAGTATTATGTTTTAATTAATCATGGTCGCCCCCTTGCCTTCTAAATCAGCCAGGGTAGCTTCATCAGTTACGGTAACATTAAGCAGTGCTCTAACTTTAGTCCACTTGCCCAGGTTGGCATTATAAACACCACCAAGCATCCCAAAATAAGCATGCGTAGGCTGTGCCTCGCCTAAAGTGAAGGCAAACTTTAACGTATTACTTCCATTGGCAAAATAAGGCTGATCAACCAGCGTAATTAAATCTTTTTCATCGTAAAAATCTGTTGTGGTAATGCGGTAGCCCATACTCGGCGGACCAGCACTAAACAAGTTTCCATTTCCACCAAAAAATATAACATCCAAAGGTTTTGAATCTACTGTAATGTTAGTTCCTTCAAAGACAGCAAAGCCTGCGGCATTACCACTATTAGCCAACAATCCAGTAGTTTTAGTGCCAAATCCCTGACCATCGTTAGTAGAATAATTGAATGCCGTTATCCAATTCGCTGCGCTGATATCTGTCGAAGCTGAGCCAGATATCTTTTTAGCTGTTCCCCCTACATAAAAGTAAGTACCTTTGGCTGCTTTTCCTGTGGTAAGGTTAAATTTATAAGTCCTTAGCCCTCCTGTGGCCCAGCCTTTTGCAGGATAACCTGTGGGGGTAGATGCCCCAGCATTATTGGTAGTTACCACAGAAAAAGGCGTTACAGCGAAATCAATATCCCTTGTGGCCATAAACTGTAAGTATTCGTAATTACCATCACTTCCACGTGCATCTCCCATAAAACCGGTAATGATAATCGGACTGATACTGATCACGGAACTTAATGTTTTTACATCTTCGCTCTTTCTTACCCATAACCGGGGTACAATTTTATCGGCTTCGCCCAAGGCACCCAGAATAATACCCGTAAAATTAGCACTCACCGGCAGTGGCGATTTGGCGAATGCAGCGGCACTTTGAGTATGCATCATGATATTATCAAAACCATCATTCAATAACCTATCGCCAGAAAACACATCTGTAGGAGCTGGTAAGGGATCAAAGCCGGCTTTTGTAATGGCCACCAATGTACTTTCATAGGTATCAGGGTTGGCCACAATAAGGTTGCTGGTTACCCTCTTAGCCAGCAGCACATTTGCTGAGGAAACTTTTGTAACTTGTGAATTATTAATGCCTGTAATTTGCAGCATACCATTTACCCTTTTTAATGTTCCACCGTCAACATTTACCATAATGGAATCTCCAGGCATATAACTTGCTGCAGCTTCGCCAATAGGAATGGCAATACCTCTTACCTTAGCACGACGGTTATTTTGTAAAACTAATAATCCTGAAGGAGCATTACCTTCTGTATGATCGGAAATGACGATGCCTACAATCTGCCTGGCACCGAACATCGTTTCTGGATTTAAAGGAATATCATTCCCCTTAAAAAGACCTCTTAAATCGCTAATGGCGATGATAGGACTTAAAGTGCCCTCTGCTTCAGTTGTTTTTTTGCAAGCCATCAAGGTGATGGAGAAAGTAATAAGTGCTATTGTATTTAAGAATATCTTTTTCATATATTTAATGCTGGTTTAAAGTATTTATGGTTTTTGCCACCACACTTGTGTAGAAATTTCATCAGGGCCTTGTGCTGCCACCGCAGCCTTATAATGATCTGGGTTGGCAGATACCACATAATTTGGGTAATTAAGTCTTGCTGGCATCACCCCATTATTTCTCAAACCACCACCATTAGGTAAAACAGGATGTCCGGTGCGGCGGTACTCAAACCACCCTTCAAGGTCAGTCATAAAAAGGGCATAATATTTTTGCACATGGATCATTTCCATTTTCTCTTCCAGTGTCGCTGCGTCATCCCAAGTTAGATCGGCATCTGAAAGATAGGTAGCCGTAGGTGTATAACCCCATAAAGAGATACTGTTTAAAATGCCGTTATGGTAATAAGTGGCAGGCGTACCTGTAATGAAGCCTTTAGTAGCAGCTTCTGCTAAAATAAACTGTACTTCAGCATAATTCATGATGTTACCAAGCAAAGGCTCTGACTGCAAGGTCAGCGGTTGGTATGAACGACCAACCGGCGTTTGACCTACCGGATAACCACTTGGAATACCTGCATACGCACCAAGAGATGTTGTAGCCCATTTTGCAATTCGTGGATCTGCCCATTTAGTAAGGTTACTGACGAAAAATTCCGCTAGCTTAGGTGCTGGCCAATCTTGTACCCTTACAGACACATATGGAGATACGTATGGTGCAATGCCAGTCCATTTTAAAATAGCCGACTCCGCATTACTGGTAATGATAGGATAGCTGGAAGCATTGGTGTTAACCATATCCTTTATTTTAGCAATACTTTCTGCGGAAACTTCGGCTTTGCCTGATACCCGCAACAATAACCTTAAATAAAGAGAGTTTCCAAATTTGCGCCAATTGGCTGCTTTACCGCCAAATACAGGATCACTGTTACCTACAACATCAGGAGCA
>NZ_JAZQPU010000017.1:0-5349 GCF_045628745.1 Pedobacter sp. | reverse complement strand
GGGATTTGGAGAGAAAATATCAAACTGGGCCTTAGTACCTGGGCTGAGGATTCTAGCCTACATACCGTTCGTTCAGACTGCCATGCGTGGGGAGCAAGTCCAAACATTGACTTTTTCAAGGTTGTATTGGGCATAAGTAGTGATGCGCCAGGGTTCAGCCAAGTCAAAATAAAACCACATTTGGGCGCAATGAAAAAAGTAAGTGGAGAAATGCCGCATCCAAAGGGCAAAGTTTCCGTAAGCTATTTAATGAAAAAAAATAATTGGGAAATCAACATTAACTTACCGCAGGAAACAACAGGGAAATTTGAATGGAAGGGGAAGACCTATCTGTTGAATGCAGGTGCAAATTCTTTCAAGATTTAACTTTATTTATAAAACATAATAGTTACATAAATTACGGAATTCCCAGAATTGTGCCATTAGGATATTCCCTTTGAAAATAAATATGAATTCAATTAAATATCTATTGATTTTTTGCTTAGCACTTAATTTAACAAATCACAGCTATAGTGCAGTAAAAGATTCATTGTCTTTGGCCGATGCCCTACAGAATAACATGGTTTTGCAGCAAAACAAGGCTTTTAAAGTATGGGGTAAAGCAAATGCAGGCGAAAAGATTTCTATCACTGCAGATTGGATGGCTAACCCAATAATAGTAATAGCAGCAAATAATGGCATTTTTGAAGGTATGATAGCAGTTCCACAAGCTAAAAGAGGAGATTTTAGCTCTCATTATATTCTTGTTGGAACGAAAAAAGAAAAAAAGAAACTGATTAACTTGCTTATTGGCGATGTATGGTTTTGTAGTGGACAATCTAATATGCAGTTTGCAGTAAAGGAAATGACTGGAGCAGCCGATGTGATCAGTAAAGCAAATCAGCCCCATATCCGGCTACTCAATGTGGAATTAAACTTTAGCAAATATCCTATTGACACATTTGCAGGTAAATGGCAAGAATGTTCGGGAGCTAATGTTAAAGGGTTTAGTGCTGTAGGATATACTTTCGGACGTAAACTTTATGATGAATTAAACATTCCAATAGGTATTATTTTTTCAGGAATTGGTGCTTCAGGAGTACAGGCGTATCTACCACAAGACGTATTAGCTAATAATTCCTTGCTTAACCAAACCTATCTTCAACCTTATCTCGATAGTCTGAAGGCCAAGGAAGAGATCAGTAGTGCGTTTTCTTTTGAAAAAGTTGTTCGGCCTTTCTTACTTTATAATGCTATGATCCATCCGTTTATTAATCTCTCTATAAAGGGATTCTGTTGGTACCAGGGCGAATCGAATCATATGGAAAGAATAGCGTATGTAGAAGCAATGCATGTGATGATTAAGGAATGGCGTACAAGATTCAAGCAAGCTGATCTTCCTTTTTATTATGTTCAAATTGCTCCTTTTGCACATGAAAAGGAAGACGTGAAATTAACTTATGATGCCTTTTTTAGGGAAGCCCAAGGCCAAATAGCAGAACTTAATAATACTAAAATGATTTGTACGATGGATGTTGGGGAGGCTAAAAACTTACATCCTACCAAAAAAGAACCCATTGGGCATCGATTGGCCGCCGTTGCATTAAACCGAACTTATCATCAACTTTCAGTTACTTACATGGGGCCCACCTTTAGTCATGCAATATTTCAGAAAGAGATAGCCACAATTTATTTTAAGCAAGAAACACTTTCTGGAGGTCTAAATACCAGCGATGGGCAAGCGCCCGCCTTTTTCTTTGTAGCTGGAGATGATCAGATTTTTTATCCTGCGATAGCCAAAATTATCAATAATACTATAGTGGTGACCAGTGATAAGGTAATAAAGCCAAGGGCAGTAAGGTATGCCTTTTTCAATTACCCGGTAACCAATTTACAAAATAGTAACGGTTTTCCAGCGCTACCGTTCAGGACTGATGATTGGCCAGAGCCAAAATAAGAAGATCATAATTGAAGATTTTTAATTCTATAGGATTAAGTAAAACGTAAATACTTAATGCCTTTGATTAATATTATCTTTAAGAATTGACTAAAACGTTTTAAAATAGATTAAATAATCCTATAGAAGACCTGAAGGATAAATAACAGATAAAATTTTAAGGTTTCAAAATAAATAAAATGGATCAAAAATTAATATTGGGTATTGATATTGGAGGTACACATATTACTGCAGCTTGTGTTGACCTGAATAAGAATATGATTTTGCCAAATACACTCACACGTGTTGAATTAGATTCGAAAGCAGACTTAGAAAGCATCATGCATTTTTGGACCCACGCTATTCTACAGTCTTGTTCAACTCTTGCAAAAACGCCAAATTATATAGGCATTGCCATGCCCGGACCAATGGATTATGAGAAAGGAATCTGCATGATTAAAGGCCAAGATAAATACGGGGCACTTTTTGGTTTAAATATTAAAGAGTTATTGGCTAGTCGTTTACATATTAATGTTAATCATATTGGTTTTGTAAACGATGCAGTAGCATTTTTATCTGGTGAGATTCTTGGCGGAGCGGCCAGTAATGGCCATAACGTAATTGGACTTACACTTGGAACAGGTCTTGGTTCAGCAATGATGTTGAATAAGGAAAGTGTGACGGATGCTGATTTATGGAAACTGCCCTTTAAGAATGCGATTGCCGAAGAATATTTATCAACTCGTTGGTTCGTGAAAAGCTATTTTCACAAAACTGCTATAGAAATAAAGAATGTAAAAGAATTATTTTTTCTGGCCGAGGGGGGTGATACGCAAGCACTTGAGGTTTTTAGAGAATTTGGTGTCAATTTAGGGCTGTTCCTTCAAAGTTTTATAGCGTTAACTGGCAAAATTGATACTGTGGTGCTTGGAGGAAGCATTGCTAAGTCTATTCAATTCTTCAAAGCAGATTTAATTGGTGCCTTAGGGCAGGATAATCAAATTGAAATTTATCAGGCCTTACTCGCTGAAAATGCTGCGCTGCTTGGGGCTGCTGGTCTCTGGAAAAATAAAAATCTTACATATAGCCCTATAGCTTAGCCATATGAAGAATCTCCAAAAAGTTTTTCTGGTCTTTTTCTTTTTATGCCCTAACCTTGTGTTTTCACAAAAAGCCTATTTTATTGATGGTTATCATGGAGGGATGTGGGGACATTATCCAATGGGCTATACCTCTTTTATTGTTGAACAATTAAATAAGCATCCAGATTGGAATATCAATCTTGAGATAGAGCCAGAAACATGGGACAGAGAGTTAAAGGCTGATGTTAATGGCTATAATGCGTTTAGCATATTTCTAAAAGACAGCACGGTGAATAGTCGAATAGAGTATGTGAATCCAACTTATAGCCAGCCATATATGTATAATATATCAGGAGAAAGCATAATCAGGCAATTCTCTTATGGCATGGCTACATTAAAAAGACATTTTCCCTTTATAACATTCAAGACTTATTCTTCTGAAGAACCTTGTTTTACCAGTGCCTTGCCACAGTTGTTAAAATCGTTTGGTTTTCAATATGCATCACTTAAAAATCCAAATACGGGGTGGGGTGGCTACACCAGAGCTTTTGGAAAAGAGTTGGTCAATTGGATTGGGCCAGATGGAAGTTCGATATTGACGAGTCCACGTTACCAGATAGAGGCTTTAATGTCTAATTCAACCTGGGAAACGATCGGGAACGGAAGAAACAATGACTTTATACCTGCAGCCTTTAATAATGGCATTAAAAATCCTGTTGCCATGAGTCTGCAAGATGCAGGTTGGCTTTTGGGGCCATGGCTGAGGGATGATTTTCACAAACCTACAGTTTATACCACCTGGAGAAATTACTTTGAGAATATAGCTGAAGTTCAGAATGTTGAAAATTGGAATCTTAGTCAGGAGGATGTTTTAACAAGTTTAGTCTGGGGTGCACAGGTTGTTCAAAAATTAGCACAACAAACAAGAGTTACAGAGAACAAAGTTATTCAGGCAGAGAAAATTGCTGTTATCCGTAATTTGGAGGATGGGACGGCTTACCCTTCATCTTCTTTGGATCAAGCATGGAGAAGTCTGATGCTCGCTCAGCATCATGATACCTGGATAGTACCCTATAATGGCGATAAAGGAGATACTTGGGCCGATAAGGTGAGTGCCTGGACGGATCAGGCAAATGAAATTACGAATGGTATTAACGTAATGACATCCACTAACGCCTATTCTACAAAAGTTGCTTACTTAAAGGTATTTAATACGTTAGCAAATGAGCGTAATGAATGGGTAAAAGCACTACTGCCTGCTGGTTTAGCAAAGGATAATCAACTTATTATTACTGATCAGTTCAATAATGAACTGCCCTCTCAACTGTTGCAAGAGGGTAGCATCATTGCGTTTAAAGCCAAAGTACCCGCATTGGGTTTTGTAGTGTATGAAATTAAGAAAGGTAAAAAGAAGGCGGCTGCTGAAGGTGCCAAAATCCTTGTTCAAAAAAATGGAGATTATATTTTGGAATCTGATCTCTATAGAATTCGAATCAACAAGGCTGAAGGAGGAACTGTGAAGAGCTTAGTGGCAAAAGGGTTAAAAAACAAAGAGTTTGTTGACCAGCATGCAGAACGAAAATTCAATGAATTGCGTGGTAATTTTTATCGCCAAGGGGGCTTTAAGACAAATGCTGATCAGCCTGCGTCGCTAAATATTTTAGAAAACGGCCCTTATATTTTGAGTATAAAAATTGAAAGTGAAATTGCTGGTCATCCTCTTTCACAACAAATAGAATTAATCCAGGGTCAGCCGTTAATAAATTGCAACATCTACATAGACTGGAAAAAAAATGAAGGTATTGGTGAGTTTGAAGAGACGAATTACAAATCTGAAAACCTGCATAAGGCGTTTTATAACGATAAGTATAAGCTGCTTACTTTATTTCCACTTGCTCTGGAAAACCAACAAGTGTACAAAGATGCACCATTTGATGTGACAAAAAGTAGATTGGAAAACACTTTTTTTAGCACTTGGGATAGTATCAAAAATAACATTGTTCTAAACTGGGTAGATGTTTTAAGTGGAGATCAAAAATATGGAATGAGCTTATTTACTGATCATACAACGAGTTATGCCCATGGGAAAAATTTTCCTCTGGGTTTAACAACACAATATGCTGGATATGGATTATGGGGCCGTAATTATACAATAAAAGATGCAACAGAAATAAAATATTCCCTGTTACCTCATGTAGGAAACTGGCAAAAAGCAGGGGTAAGTTACCAAAATCAGAAGATAAACGAACCTCTACAGGTTAATGTTATGGCGATGAAACCTTCTCAATGGAGCGGAACTTTTATAGAGACTTCGTCTAAAATGCTTGAGCTTACTTCTTGTGTTTACAAGGG
>NZ_JAZQPU010000016.1:0-5968 GCF_045628745.1 Pedobacter sp. | reverse complement strand
TTGCTTTCCTGTGCATTTTATGTGGCCTGGGTTGTGAAAAAGATCCACCTGCACCACAGCCGTTTTTCTTTATGCAATTGTCAGACCCACAGTTTGGTTTTTATACAGGTAATAAAGATTTTGTGAAAGAGACGGTCAATTTTGAAAAGGCTATAGTGGCAGCTAACCGCTTAAGGCCTGCCTTTGTAATTGTTACAGGAGACCTGGTCAATGAGGCTGGAAACGCAGCGCAGCTTGCAGAATACAAAAGAATCATTTCCCTGCTAGATACAAATATTGCTATTTATCATGTAGCAGGCAACCATGACCTTACAAATATGCCGGATAGCACCGACATTATCGCTTTTCGGAAACAGTTTGGTCCAGATTATTACAGTTTTAAATACCAGAATTTACAGGGTATAGTATTAAATTCCTTGTATTTTAAAAGTCCTGGTACAGTTCAGAAACAAGCCGATGAACAGGATAAATGGTTAAGGGAGGAGCTTAAGTTAGCCAATAGCAACGCGATGGCCCCTTTGATGGTTTTTCAGCATTATTCTTGGTTTTTGACTGATACGGCAGAAAGTTCCGGCTATTTTAATATTAATATCAATACCAGGAAGAAATATTTAGACCTATTTGCTGCCCATCAGGTGAGCCATATCTTTGCAGGGCACTACCATAGAAATGCATTTGGGAAGTTTGGCGAGCTGGAAATGGTGACTACAGGGCCCGTTGGTCGTCCTTTAGGAAATGACCCTTCAGGATTGCGCATTATTATTGTAAGAGGACAGCAGGTGAGCCATCAATATTATGCTTTGGATTCTATACCTCAACAAATTAATTTAAATCCTTAGCAGTAATTCTGTTTTTGTTTTTTTCTTCAATCCACAACGACATGTATTTTGTGCTGCTGGCAGTATGGTATTGTAAGAGCTGACCAAAGAAATTCTGTTGTCGGTGGGCCTGTAGGCTGGCAATCAACAATTGTATTCTTTCCATAAAAATACTGTTGAACTGAGCTTTTCCATAACGTTGATTAAGGATGCGAATGCCGTTTTGTTGTGAGGTATGCCATAAATATTTATCCTCATACAAGTTTACCGCTGCGGCAATGAAATGATCAGGCTCATCAGCAATGATTCCGTTCCAGTCTAAATTTCCTTTCATGGCTTCGGCACCGATGGAAGTAGTTACTGTAGGGGTGCCTACCTGCATGGCATCAATAAACTTTCCTTTAACACCAGCACCAAACTGTATGGGTGCAAGCAATACTTTATGTTTCGAAATGATCGTTCTTGCATCGGCAGCACGTCCATGAACAAAAAACCTTTCTTTTTCATTGTGCAGCTGCATGACTTTTGGAGCAGCATAAGCACCATAAATATGCATTGCAGCCTTAGGAAGCCTTTTGCGCATTTCTGGCCAGATTTTAGTTTTAAGGTATTGTAAGGTATGCCAATTAGGTTCGTGCAGGTAATTTCCAATAAAGACGAAACCTTCTCGCTCTTCATAATTTATCCATTGCTTAATTCCTTGTTCGCTCAACTCGTCCTCAAGGAAAGGTAAATAATAAATTAAGTTATCGGCTATATGGAATTGTTGTTCAAGGATTTGGATTTCCACTTCTGAGATGATCAATGATAAATCACAACGGAGAATGGATGCGATTTCTCTTTTGGCCATATCTGTATGGATAAAAAGTTGATCAATTGATTGGCCTGTTTTAATGGCCTGTTGACGGGCATGGCGTAAAAAATGAAGGTCTTCGGTATCTAACAACCTTAAAGCATCGGGGCATTCTTGTTGCACCCTCCAGCCATATTGTTCCTCGATCATAAATCGGTCGAAAAGCACAATTTCAGGATCTATCTGCTTTAGCAGCAAGTTGAAGCCACTGTCATTGAGTATAATTGGCTGTTCAATAACACCAATATCCTGTAAAGGAAAGCTGAAATCACTCTTTGATGCGGCGCAGGCAAAGTAAACCTCATGATGTGTAGATAAAAACAGATTGATCAATTGTATCATTCTCGTTCCTGCTGCCGATGAGGTTGGCTCAGGCCATACCATTCCAATGATCAATATCCTTTTCACGTTCATGCGTTATAAATTTATGCAAAGTAGAGGTTTTTAAAGCATAATTTTAAATCACTGCGATTATTCCTAATTTTGCAGCTAAGAATTTAGAAACACCACATGCTAGGATTAAAATTATTGACAGACCCACGGTGGGCAAATATTGCAGAATCGAACTTAGAAGAGATCCTAACCGATCATGCCTGGTGTGAGCAAAAAGCGGCAACCAATGCCATTACCTTAATTGCCAATAATTCTGAACACATGGACCTGGTGGAAGAGCTAACGGCTATTGCAATTGAAGAAATGCAGCATTTTCAAATGGTAATAGAAATCATTAACCAACGTGGCTTTACCTTAGGCCGTGAACGTAAAGATGATTATGTTGGCCGTCTGGTGAAGTTTAGCCGTAAAGATGGCAGCAGGAATTCTGCTTTTATTGATCGTTTATTATTTGCAGCGATGATAGAAGCGCGTAGTTGTGAACGCTTTAGAGTGCTTTCACTTAACCTCAAAGACCAGGAGCTGGCCAAATTCTACCATGATTTAATGGTGTCTGAAGCTAACCATTATACCACTTTTCTAAATTTTGCCCGTAAATATACCATCGATATAGATGTAGATAAACGATGGAAGGAATGGCTTGAGTTTGAAGGGGAGCTGATTCAAAGTTATGGTAATAAAGAAGCCATACACGGATAGGGATATTGTTGGTTTTTTTTTGAGGAACTTTCAAAGAAATTTGTAATTTACAAATAGATTGAACCACAAAAAAATAACCAATGTTAAACCGAAGAAACTTTATCCGCAATAGCGCAGGTGGCCTGGGCAGCGCTATTTTATTATCTGCACTTGACAATCCTGCTTATGGTTTGTATAAAAATACCATTGGGGCTAATGAACAGCTGAACATTGGCGTAATTGGCGTCAATGGCATGGGCTGGTCTGATTTAAAGGCTGCCTTAAAGGTGCCAGGTGTGAATTTGGTAGCCTTATGCGATTCTGATAAAAATGTGCTCGATAAGCGCATGGCTGAATTGAAATCTTTAAATGTCGATGCAGCCAAAGTTAAAGCTTACAAGGATTATCGCTCCCTGCTGGATAGAAAAGACATTGATGTCGTCATTATTGGTACACCTGACCATTGGCATGCGCTAATGATGATTCATGCTTGTGAAGCAGGTAAAGACGTATATATTGAAAAGCCTGTTGGCAATTCTATTATGGAATGCCGTACCATGGTAGCTGCACAGCAGAAATACAATAAAGTTGTACAGGCTGGACAGTGGCAACGCAGTCAGCAGCACTTCAAAGATGCTGTTGATTTTGTGAAAACTGGTCAGCTGGGTGATATCAGAACGGTAAAGGCATGGTGTTACCAGGGGTGGATGAAACCCGGACCTGTAGTTCCGGATGGCATGCCTCCTGAAGGGGCAGATTATGATTTATGGCTGGGACCGGCAAAAAAGCGCCCTTTCAATTCCAGCAGGTATCATTTTAACTTCCGATGGTTTTGGGATTATGCTGGTGGTTTAATGACCGACTGGGGTGTTCATTTGCTCGATTATGCCTTATTAGGGATGGATATGCCTGTTCCAAAAACAATTTCAGCTTTGGGTGGGCGATTTGCTTATCCTGATCTTTACGAGGAAACACCGGATACATTGACTACTTTGTATGAATTTGATAAGTTCAATTTAGTCTGGGACTCTGCCATGGGCATTGATAATGGCTCTTATAACCGTGATCATGGCATCGCTTATATTGGTAATAATGGCACCCTGATTCTTAACAGGGGTGGCTGGGAAGTGATTGAAGAGAAACAAAGCGGTAACAAAGTGAGCAAACCATTCGTCAAATCTTCTGATAACGGCCTGGAGAAACACATGCAGAATTTTTTCGACTGTGTAAGGTCAAGAAAAAAAGAAGAATTAAACTGCTCTCTACAAGCAGGTGCACATGTTGCAACGGTTGCACAAATGGGAAACATTGCCTACAGAAGTGGCGAGAAGTTAACATGGGATCAAAATACCAAGCTTTTTACCAATAAGCTCATTAACGACCAATACATCAGTGCTCCATACCATAATGGATATGTTTTACCTGCATTCAAGGTTTAATATCTCATAACATTTTTTATATGATAGCCCTTCTTCATTTAAAGCTTCTTTAAGCTTTGGAATGGAGGAGGGTTTATATTATTTCAAGTCAAAATATTGAATTCTTCTTTTAATTCTACTAAATAGATAGATTTAATTATATATTTACGGCTGGTATCAATCAATCAGCTTATCAATGACTCAAAACAACTATCAATACCAAACGGAAGAAAAGGAAATTGAACAAGAAAACAGCAGCATTTTGTTAGTTGGTGTTGGGGTGGAAATTGAAAAAGCAAAAGCTGAGTTGTTGCAAAAGAACAAATTCCTTATAGCTGATGTCTTAACTGCTGACGGAATAATTGAGTCAACACAAATACCCTATACAAGAGAATTGATTGCCGGCTACGATTTAATCATTTTAAAAGATGCGCATTCGGACCTGAATCGCAACATTCGCCATATAGCCAAAGAAACAGGGGTGCTGGTTACCTTTTTCCATGACCACAACCTTATACCAGAGAAAAATACCACTGCTGGAAGTGAGAAATATTGGAGAAAGATTGCTGGCAGATGCCTGTTTGCACTTGGGTTTATCTTCTTTGGTCATGCTATTTCGATATTTTATCCTTTAGGGAATCTTTTTAACGACCTGTGGCTTTATGTAAATCATATAGAGCTCGATGCTGTTTTTGGCTGGATGGTGCTTGCTGGCTTTTTCGCTCAAATGGTGGATGGTGCTTTAGGGATGGGTTATGGCGTAATATCTACCACGGTATTACTATCTACAGGCTTAAATCCTGCAGCCATCAGTGGCAGTATTCATACGGCAGAAATGTTCTCTAGTGGAGCTTCTGGCTTTAGTCATTACAAATTTGGAAACATCAATAAAAAACTCTTCAAGACCCTTTTATTTCCCGGGGTATTAGGCGCCGTTATAGGAGCCGTTCTTTTGGTTTACCTAGGTGAAGCCTATGGGGACTGGTTAAGACCAATTTTATCGGTATATACCTTGTTATTGGGTACAAGGATTTTATTTAATGCCTTTAAAAAGAAAAATGAAAGCAGAAAAGTGAAGAATGCCGGCTGGCTAGCTGGTGCAGGAGGTTTTTTAGATTCTTTTGGTGGTGGTGGCTGGGGTCCATTGGTGACCAGTACTTTAATTGCAAAAGGAAAAACACCCAGGTACATCATCGGGACGGTTAGTTTAACCGAATTCTTTGTTACCTTGGGTAGTGCCCTTACTTTCTTTCTCCTTTTGGGTACCAGTCACATGCAAATAATCACCGGACTGATCATTGGCGGCATAATTGCAGCCCCATTTGCCGCAAAACTTGCCGGAAAATTGAATTCTAAGTCTATACTTATTTCAGTTGGTGTGTTAGTTATTATTTCCAGTATACGCACAATTATCAAAGCTCTTTTTTAAGGCATGCTACTAAGATAAGATCTCTAAGCTTTAGCTTTTCACGGAGACTAAAGCTAATTAATGCTGCATTTTGAGCCATTTGTAATTTATGTATATTTGAGTAATTAACCATTATCTATCTTAATAGTGGTTAATAATTTAATGAAATAGGATGAAAATAATAAAAGTTTTTATTGCCTTTATGGCTTTTTTAATGATGGCCTTCCATGTTGATGCCCAATCACGGTTAGTGCGGCTGGAAACCAATAAAGGTAACATCACTTTGCTTTTATATGACCAGACACCTGCACACCGCGATGCTTTTATAAAAACCGTGCAGGAAGGCTTATTTAACGATGCTGCTTTTAACCGTGTCATTAAATCATTTGTGAGCCAGGCA
>NZ_JAZQPU010000015.1:0-5310 GCF_045628745.1 Pedobacter sp. | reverse complement strand
GAAACTTCTCCTAAAAATACTGATCCCAACAAATAACAGTAAAGCAACATTGGCATAGGTAACGCCAAGATCGAGAAATGCTTCTGTTCTACTCAAATAGTGTTGTTTTACAATAGTAGGATAGACATACTCCAGTGCCATCATGGTAAATACAATCCCCATATTCAGCAGCAACCAAAAGAAATGCTGATTTTTAGGGATGATGAGGATGATCAGGAATAAGCTGATGGCAGAAAGCAATAGCATGTTACCTCCTAAGCCTCCATTATAAAGGTAAATCAGGATCATGATCAAACTCAGCTTGGTTGCACAAAGTGTAATGGCTAGTTTAACCTTCTTTTGAAACCTGCTCAGGTAATAATTGCCCAGCTCCATTACACCAGCAATGCCACAAACTACGGCGCCCAACTCCAGGCTCGTAAAGCTGTAAAAAAGCGCTTTAAAGAACAGCGTAAGGCTAATAATCAGAGATACGCCATGGAACATCCTGCTTTCCAGCGAAAATTCTACGGGATCTCCAAATAATGATCTTTTAAAGCGCTGTTGATTCATGCTCTTGTTAACTACATTCTTTCAGGCACGGTAATACCTAATATTTTCATCCCCGACTTAAGGATGTTTGCGGTTAACCAACTCAGGTTTAAACGGTGTTGTTTTACCTGCTCATCTTCTTCTTTGATAATGGGTGGCGTTTCATGGTAAAACTTGTTGAACATCTTGGCTACTTCGTAAAGGTAATTGGCCAATGTAGCCGGACTATAATTTTTAGCCGCAGCAGCAATTTCAACAGGGTATTTTGATAATAGAATCACCATTTCCAGCTCTGTAGGTGCTAATATTAAACTGGCTTCACTTTTAACACCTTCTTTATAGGCTGCTTTGTTCAATAAAGATTTGCTACGGGCATGGGTGTATTGAATAAACGGACCCGTGTTACCCTGGAAATCAATGGATTCTGAAGGATCAAACAAAAGGCGTTTTTTAGGTTCTACTTTCAACAGGAAGTATTTAAGGGCACCTAAACCGATGTTATAATAGAGTTGTTCTTTTTCTGCATCACTAAAATCGTTCGTTTTCCCTAAGGCTTCAGTTTTTTGTCTGGCGGTTTCAATCATTTCTGCCACTAAATCATCGGCATCAACAACTGTTCCTTCTCTGGATTTCATTTTGCCGCTTGGCAAATCGACCATTCCATAAGAAAGGTGATGTAAGCCTTGTGCCCATTCTTTGCCTAACTTCTTTAAAATCAGGAATAACACTTTAAAGTGGTAATCTTGCTCATTGCCCACTACATAAATAGACTCATCCATCCCGAAATCGTCGTATTTCATTTGTGCTGTGCCTAAATCCTGTGTAATGTATACCGAGGTGCCATCGGCACGTAACACTAATTTCTCATCTAAGCCATCGGCAGTTAAGTCAATCCAAACGGATCCGTCTTCTTTTTTGAAGAACACACCTTTGGCTAAACCTTCATCTACCGTATCTTTTCCTAATAAATAGGTATTGCTTTCATAGTAATATTTATCGAAATCTACACCCAGGTTTTTATAACTGATGTCGAAACCTGCATATACCCAGCTGTTCATCATTTTCCAAAGACTGATCACTTCTTCGTTCCCCGCTTCCCAGGCTAAAAGCATTTCTTGTGCTTCTTTAATTAAAGGCGCATTTTTTTTAGCTTCTTCTTCTGTTTCACCGCTTAACTTTAAGGTTTCAATTTCTTTTTTATATTCCTTATCAAAAATAACATAGTATTTTCCAACCAGGTGATCGCCTTTTAAGCCTGAGCTTTCTGGTGTTTCACCATTTCCAAATTTCTGCCAGGCTAGCATAGACTTACAAATAT
Source organism: Pedobacter sp. (assembly GCF_045628745.1). Lineage (GTDB taxonomy): Bacteria > Bacteroidota > Bacteroidia > Sphingobacteriales > Sphingobacteriaceae > Pedobacter. Next base: position 3,461 of record NZ_JAZQPU010000015.1, on the reverse strand, counting down.
GGATGCCCCTGTCGTTAACCAGGTTTACTTTATAGACTTCATGTCCGTTTGCTTTCAAAAGTTCTGCAACAGAATAACCTAACAGGTTGTTACGCACATGGCCTAAATGCAAGGGTTTGTTGGTGTTGGGCGATGAATATTCTACCATCACCTTGTTTCCATTGGGTTTAAAAGTTCCAAAGGAAGGAGCTAATAAATCGGTATTTAATAAATTGACCCAATAATATTCAGCAATGCTTAAATTTAAGAAGCCTTTGATGACATTGAATGCAGTTACTTCTTCTACATGCTCCACAAGGTAAGCGCCTAAATCATTGGCCGTTGCTTCTGGAGATTTCTTAGAAAAACGAACGACTGGAAAAACAACTAAGGTAATTTGTCCTTCAAATTCTGCCCTTGTATCCTGCAGATTGACCTGCGCCTCTGGCATGTCCTGGTTGTATATTTCTTTTACTGCTGCAACGGTTGCAGTGATTAAATTTCTTTCGATGTTCATAGTCTAGTCGTTTCTTAGCGCATTTGTTGCCTTAACCAGAATTTCAAAGGCATGTTCTGCCATTTGGTTTTCACGGTCTAAAGTGGGGTTCACTTCAACAATTTCAAAGCAGCATACTTTTTTATTCGTAATTATTTTTGACATCAGCATCCCTGCTTCCTTTTCAGTGATCCCTTGTGCTACCGGGGTTCCTGTACCCCTTGAAGTGCTTGGATCTAAAGAGTCTACATCAAATGAAACGTAAATAAGGTCGCAATGATCTAAATACATCAACGTTTCAATCACGATTCGCTCTAATCCTCTTTTCCGCAGGTCTGCAGTAGTGATGTTTTTAACTTTATTCTTGATCACCAGCTTTTCTTCTGGCTTTTCCATATCGCGGGCTGAAATCAATACCAGGTCGCGGTAAGTGATCTTCGGTGCTATGTTGCCCACGTTCTTTAGCTGAAACCAATAGTTAATGGTTTCCTGATCTAACTTATTTACTTTTTCTTCTAAATTATCCTCTTCCAACACCATTGCCAGTGGCATGCCATGCATATTTCCGGAAGGTGTGGTGTAGGGAGAATGCATATCTGCATGGGCATCAATCCAGATAACGCCTAATTTTGCTTTAGGATTTGCAGCCTTAATACCTGATATTGTGCCTGCAGCGGTACTATGATCGCCCGCTAAAATTATTGGAAACTCATTTCTTTCTAAGGTAGCCTTTACTTCATCATGTACCCTTTCTACCATGGTCAGGATGCCAGAAATGCGCTTTGCAAAGGGACTGCCTGTACTTTCCAGCAGTAAATGGTTCTCATTGGGAACCTCTACAGACTTGTGCTTTTTAAAAAATCGGCTTCCATAATCAAGCGCCGCAATTTTTATGGCATCTACGCCCAGGCTGGCCCCACGGGTGCCTGCTCCTATCTCAGATTTTACCTCTATGATCTTTAATATTTTGGTCATAAAAAAAATTACGGCTGTGTTTTATAAAAGACTTATCTTTGTCGCCAAAATTAGTTGATTTTAATTTGCTAAACCCTTAAAAATCGTTCAAAAATATAAAAAATGCAGAGTTACTCCGAATTTCTTGATCTAAGTGTTGGTTTTCCTCAGGAAGGCTATGACATTATAGACGATGAATTATACTTCCACGACCTGAACTTAATGGAGATGATCGAAACTTATGGCACGCCATTACGTTTCACCTACCTGCCAATGATCAGCAAAAAAATTCAACAAGCGAAGATATTATTTCAAACTGCCATCCTTAAAAATGATTACCGTGGCGACTACAAGTACTGTTACTGTACAAAGAGTTCCCACTTTCGCCATATTGTAGAAGAAGCCCTGAAAAATGGGATCCACCTGGAAACTTCTTCTGCTTTCGACATGCCCATGATTGATGCATTGGAGAAAAAAGGTGCAGTGGATAAAAACATCACCGTTATTTGTAATGGTTTTAAAACTTATCAGTACAAACAATACATCATTGATATGCTGCATGATGGTTATAAAAACATTATCCCCGTATTGGATAACAAGGAAGAATTTAACTTGTATGACGATGAGGTGGAAATGGATACGCCTTGTAACCTTGGTATCCGTATTGCTGCTGAGGAGCAGCCTGATTCACAATTCTATACTTCTCGCCTGGGGGTGAGAATGGAAGATGTGATTGAATTTTACAATAACAAAATCGCTGTTAACCCTAATTTCAGGGTTAAATTGCTTCACTTCTTCATTAACTCGGGTATTTCTGATACACCGTATTACTGGAATGAGCTGGAGAAATATGTAACCTTATATTGTAAATTCAAAAAAATCAATCCTGAACTGGATACCCTTGATATTGGTGGTGGTATGCCATTTAAAGATTCATTGGTTTTTGATTTCGACTATGAGTACATGGTTAACGAAATTGTAAAAAGGATTAAAGAAATCTGTGCTGAACACGATGTAATTGAACCGGATATCATTACTGAATTTGGAAAATACACGGTTGCTGAAGCTTCAGGGATCCTTTACAAAGTATTAGGTCGTAAGCAACAAAACGACAGAGAAAAATGGTTAATGCTGGACGGATCGTTCATCACCAACTTACCTGATGTTTGGGCTTTGAACCAGAAATATGTATTGCTGCCGATCAACAATTGGGATGCAGAGTACGAAAGGGTCAACCTTGGTGGTATTACCTGCGATGGTCAGGATTATTACAACCAGGAAGCACACATGAACAGTGTGTTTATGCCTAAAACGCGTAAAGTGCAGTACCTTGGTTTCTTTAACACAGGTGCCTACCAGGAAGTATTGAGTGGTTATGGCGGTATCCACCATTGCTTATTGCCTAGCCCTAAGCATGTCATCATCCGCAGAAACCGCGATGAAACTTTCAACTTTGAGGTTTTTGGTGAGGAACAAAATAGTAAACAGGTATTGAAAATCCTGGGTTACACCTAGGTCTTTATTTAAAAAAGGGCAGTCCATCCGGATTGCCCTTTTCCAATTCATGTGCTTCAACCAAAACTTCCTGAAACCTCTTACAGGATCTATCTTACACAAGTCTTTAGTTTAGATACTTAATTTATTACGATACTTTAATTGCTTTTTCTGCTGGCACCACTTCTACTTTCTTAGCAATGCTGATGTTTAAAATACCATTCTCATAAGCAGCTGTGATTTTCTCTGCATCAATAGTTTCTGGTAATACAAATGACCTTGCAAAAGAATTATAATCATATTCTTTCCTGCTGTATGCTTTTGCTTCGCCATCTGCAACTTTTTTCTCTGCCCATACAGAAAGTGTATCTTTCTTTAAGTTAATGTGAAAATCTTCTTTTGTTAAACCTGGTGCCGCTATCTCTATCTGATAAGCTTCGGCACTTTCTAAAATGTTAACCCCTGGCACTTTATTAACCACAAGGTTTTTATTTAAGGCTTCGCTAAACAATGAGTCAAATACATTGTTAAAATAAGG
>NZ_JAZQPU010000014.1:0-5676 GCF_045628745.1 Pedobacter sp. | reverse complement strand
CACTTTGTGTATATTGATTTAGTGAGCTCGCTGGTTCCAAAATGGATTCCTTTCAAACCATTTTGGACCTATTTAACAGGAATAGCTTTATTAGGCTCCGGAATTTTTATTGGAATTAATGTATTCAGAACGCCGGTTTCTTTGTTACTCTCCCTTATGCTTTTCTTATGGTTACTCTTATTACATCTTCCAGCCTGGTATTCGGGGCCGGATAAAGACGCGGTTAACGCGGTGAGTTCTTTAGAATGTTTCGCATTTTGTGGCATTGCTGTGTTTTGTGCACAATACAAAGTATACAAAAAAGATGAAAAGGATTGAGAGCATCGATGTCCCTTTCGCACGGCCGCTTTTTACATAAGCCATTGCTTCTTTGGATGGATGCAATCAGAAAAACCTTAGATGATTTCATCTCAGGACCGGAATGCGCAAATGCATAACCACTATGCGTTGAATGTTCTCTATTAGCAGCCAACTATCTTCAAATAAAACAGTTACATCATGTTAATTATTGACACATGTTTTTGTTAAACAATTAAAGCGAATATTTATTAAGTTAAAGTTTATTTTATATATTGTGTTCCAAACCCTAACTATATGAAATTAACTATTACTAACCTTTCTAAAACCTATGCAAATGGTGTTCATGCCCTCAAGCAAATTAATTTAACGATAAATTCTGGAATGTTTGGTTTACTGGGCCCAAATGGCGCTGGTAAATCAAGCTTGATGAGAACAATAGCCACCTTGCAGGAACCAGATTCAGGAAGCATACAATTGGGAGAGATTAACGCTTTGAGCCAGAAAGATGCTATAAGAAAAACTTTAGGATACCTGCCACAGGAATTCGGGGTATATCCTAAAATTTCTGCAGAGGACTTGTTGAATCATCTTGCCGTTTTAAAGGGAATCGATAATAGCAAAGAAAGAAAATCCTTGGTAACGAGTTTGCTGCATAAGACAAATCTTTTCAATGACCGAAAGAAACACCTTTCAGGTTATTCTGGCGGAATGAAGCAACGTTTTGGAATTGCCCAGGCGCTGCTATCCAATCCCACGTTAATTATTGTAGACGAGCCTACGGCTGGCTTAGATCCTGCCGAAAGAAACCGCTTTCTAAATCTATTAGGAGAATTAAGTGAAGACACCATCGTTATCCTGTCTACCCACATTGTAGAAGACGTAAAAGAATTGTGTACAGATATGGCGATTATAAATAAAGGGCAGGTGCTCATGCAGGGCCATCCTTTACAGGCATTAGCAGAAATTAATGGCAAAATATGGCGCAAACGGGTAGATAAGGGGGAGGCAGAAGCACTTACAGCGCAGTTAAATGTGATTTCTAATAAGCTCGTTGCAGGAAAGCCTACTTTACATGTATTGGCAGACCACAATCCCGGTTTCGGATTTACCCAGGTAGAACCAGATTTGGAGGACGTTTATTTCTCCTATATCTCTAAAACAAATGAAGAATTATTAACAGCTAATTCTTAAGCATATGTTATTAGAAGTTATCAAATTTGAACTTAGGTATCGACTGAACCGACCGGCAACCTATATTTATTTCGTCATCTTCTTATTACTCTCTTTTTTAGCGGTAAGCTGGGACGGTATCAATATAGGGGGTGACATTGGTAAGATTAAACAAAATTCTTCCATCGTATTATTTGGCATAGCGGGAACACTTTCTATTATACCGGGCATCTTTTTTGCCTCTGCCGTAATGGGCGTGCCAATACTCAGGGATTTTGAGCATAAAATGGAATCCCTGATCTTTACAACAAACCTTACGAAGTTTAATTATTTAGCGGGTCGCTTTTTAGGCTCATTTTTCATTCTCTTGCTCATCAGTACAGGTAATCTTATTGGCACCTTCCTAGGTTGCCAAATGCCATGGCTAGACCAGGATACTTTGCTCAGTGTGGGCATCGGACAGTACATCAGCCCCTGGCTGATCCTCATTGTGCCCAACATTTTTGTTTGTTCCTGTATTTTTTTTGCAAGTGGTGCCTTAAGCAGAAAAATGCTGTTTGTATACCTACAGGCAATTGTGCTCATTGCCATATATTTAATCGCAGGAACCCTGATCGGCGATGTAGAGAATATTGAAAAGGCGGGTATTTTCGATCCATTTGGTTATTATGCTTTCACAGCTGAAACCAGGTATTGGACGGTGGCGGAAAAAAATCTGCTTAGCGTTCCATTTACAGGCTACCTGCTGCTCAACAGGCTGTTATGGATGGGTTTAGCGGTGCTTGTAGCCATTATATTATTTGTTCTTTTTAAATTCAGATCTATTCCGTCAGCGCTCTTTAAAAGGAAGAAAGCAAAAACCCAGGAAAACGTGGCGGCAATACTTGCTCCAATACCTTTCGTAAAACCTTCCTATAGCAGCAACTTCAAAAAAATTACCACATTGGCAAGCCTTTATTTTAAGGAAATAATTCGTTCAATCCCTTTTATTGGCATTGGCCTGATAGGTTTGATTATCTTATTGGTCGATGCACAGTATGCCAGTCAGTGGAATGGCCAGGATCTATATCCCGTAACCTCCATGATTGCGGGCTTTGTTGCAGAAGAGATTTTTCCAATTATTGCCATCATGACTCTTTTTTACGCAGGTGAAATGGTCTGGAGAGAAAAACAGCTTAATTTTCACCAGATATATGACTCCTTGCCTATCAGTCTTAGTGTCCCGATCATTAGTAAGTTTATTGCGCTGGCGGGAATGATATTGGTATATATTCTTTGTTTCATCCCTATTGGGATAGCCCTTCAACTGTTTAAGGGCTTCACAAATATAGAATTCGACGTATACTTTCTCGTGCTTTTATCCAGGTTATATATTTCTATGCTTATTTACCTGGCCATTATGCTGTTTATGCAAAGTATTGTGAACAATAAGTTTCTTGGCTTTGCTTTATCAGTGTTGTTATATATGTACATCCTGTTCTCCAGTCAGATGAAAGTATTCAATAACCTGCTCATTCCAAACAGTGGAAACCTGGGCAATTATTCTGATATGAATGGCTTTGCATTAGGTATGGAGAAGTTTGTGGTACTTAAATTATATTGGGTGGGGATTGGTATAATTTTGCTCGTTCTGGCCGTAATGTTTAGTCAGCGTGGTACAGAAACCAGTTTAAAATCCAGGATGGGAAATTTCAAGCAGCGATTTAAAAGATCTCAGCTTGTTTATTTAAGTCTTGGTGCGTTGCTTACTTTAGCGATGGGATCCTATTACCTATACAATATTTCGGTTTTAAATACTTATAACCATCCAGAATGGGTGAAGGATCAGCAGGCGAGTTATGAAAAAACATTAAAAGCTACATATGGCAAAACGCTGCAGCCAAGTGTTTCTGATATAGTCGCTAAAGTCGAACTCTATCCAAATAACGGCGATCTGGCGCTGACAGCAAAAATAACGTATAAAAATTTAATGCCCTACAAAATAAGTCAGTTGCTCCTACAAATGCCTGGCGATGATGATTTGACATTCAGCAAAATGGAGTTCTCGGTGCCCATGAGGCTTGTGAAAAAATACAAGGACCATAAATTTATGGTCTATCAGCTTCAATCTCCCCTGGCACCTGGCGATTCTCTCTATCTTCAACTGGAAGGCAGGAGGAACGTAAAAGGCTTCAAGAACCAGAATAGCAATGTTTCCTATGCGGAAAACGGTACTTTCATTAACAATTTTGATATATTCCCACAATTTGGATATAATAGGGAGTTGGAATTAGCCGAAACCAAAGATCGTAAAAAACGTGGGTTAAAAGAGCAGGAAGGCTTACCTCCAATTGACGATCAACAGGGAAGATTGCATAATCTTTTCGGTCAGCGGGGACGAACCAACCTGGATATTACCATAGGTACATTAGCAAATCAAACTGCAATTTCCCCAGGTTATTTAATTAAAACCTGGAAAGAGAACGATAGGGCGTATTTTCATTATAAAATGGATAAACCAATCTTCAATTTTTTTAATATCATTTCTGGTAAGTATGAGGTCAAAAAGCAAAAGTGGAACGATGTTAACTTAGAAATTTACTACCATAAAAGCCATCCATTTAATATAGATGTGATGTTTGCCTCCCTGAAAAAGGGTTTAGATTATAATACCAAAAACTTTGGCCCATACCTGTACCAACAAGTGAGGATTATAGAATTTCCACGTTACCGGAGTTTTGCTCAGTCATTTTCAAATACCATTCCATTTTCTGAATCAATCGGTTTTATCTTTAAAAACGCCCCGGAAAAATTAGACATGGGTTACTATGTAACCGCTCATGAGCTGGCTCACCAATGGTGGGGGCACTTGGTCGCTGAATCAGGCAATGTGGGCAACCAGATGTATTCAGAAGGTTTATCGCAGTATGCAGCCTTGATGCTCCTTAAACAAACACTACCAATAGAGGAGTTGAGCCGTTACCTCAAATATGAATTGGACGGGTACCTGAGGGGAAGATCGACAGAAAAGAAAAAGGAAAATTCCTTAGACCAGACAGACGGACAAGGCTATATTCATTACCAAAAAGGTACACTGGCCTACTTCGCCTTACAAGATTATATTGGCGAAGAGAATGTGAACAAGGCTTTAAAAAAACTGGTAACTAACTATGGAAACACGGACAATTATTTAACAACCAATGTGCTAACAGCTTATTTTAAAGAGGTAACGCCCGACAGTTTGAAATATGTGGTTGATGACCTGTTCAGCAAGATTACATTATTTGAGAACAGGGTAATTAATCCGACTGCTAAAAAAGTTGGAAACATGTTTGAGGTCAGTATCCCGGTGCAGACATTAAAATATTATGCCGATAAAGATGGAAATGAAAAGTTGACACCCATTAAAGATTATATTGACATCGGTGCTTATGCGATGGATAAAAAAGGCAAAGAAAAAATTATTTATCTGCAGAAGCACAAATTCACCAAAGACAAATCAATTATTGTCATCAGGTTAAAAGAAAAGCCGGTAAGAGTTGGGATCGATCCTATCTACAAGTTGATTGATCGGAACACGGAAGATAATAAATCGATGATTAATTAAGACTAGGTCAACAGCGGATCTCAATAATAGTTGGGAGATCCGCTGTTGCTTTTGCCAGTACGTTTTAATGGATTAGCGGAAATATAAAAATAGTAACCTAACAACTGATATCCTATGTTATAGAAAGCAAAAAAAATTGAATATTTGTATTCAAAATCAATAGGTTATGAAAATTAAACTAATTTTATCGTTTTTGCTTTTAACAACTTATTTTATGGTGTTTAGTCAAGAAAAGCAAGCTGAGAAAGGCTTAATTAAGGTATCCGTTATGTATCCTTATGCCGAGGGGAAAACCTTCAATATGGAGTATTATGAAACTAAGCACATGCCCATGGTAGCGGGTTATTTAGGAACCAATCTGGTAAAATACACCATCGAAAAAGGGCTGTCAAGTGGTATTCCTAACCAACCTTTACCCTTTGTGGCAATAGGCACATTTTATGTAAAAAGCCTAAATGAATACCAGGCGGCTGTAACGCCCAATAGAGATACTATTCGTGCAGACTTTAAAAATTACACTGATGTTATTCCTGTAATTTTGGTGAGTGAAGTGATTAAATAAGATGAATTTGATTATAAGCTCGCTGCATTAGTTACCGATGCCAAACAGGGTGTTGGCT
>NZ_JAZQPU010000013.1:0-4292 GCF_045628745.1 Pedobacter sp. | reverse complement strand
CTATAAATATGCTGCTAAAAACGGTGAAGGCGTAAAGATCGGCGAGCTTCCTGAGCGCGTGATCGATAAGGGTATTCCAGGAGCCGGTCTGTTAGCCTCCATATTGGTCGATAAGTATGCAGACCACCTCCCATTGTACCGCCAAAAACAACGCTTTGCAAGGGAAAACATCCAGATCGCTTCATCAACCATTGATGGTTGGACAAAAGAAGCACTACTTAAGCTCGAACCCCTTTATGACCAGCTGGTCTTCGACACAAAATCAAAAGGATATTTACAGGCTGATGAGACACCAATAAAGGTACTGGACAGCGATAAAAAAGGCGCTGCCCATCAGGGCTACTATTGGGTGTACCATGCACCATTGGACCGAACGGTACTTTTCGACTATAGCCCTACCCGGGGCAGTAGCGCGCCATTGCCCATACTTGGAAACTTCAAAGGTTATCTTCAAAGTGACGGAAATGCTGTATACCAAAAATATGCTCGCAGCCGAGATATAACCCATCTGGCCTGTTGGGCACATTCACGCCGTGAGTTCGAAAAAGCATTGGACAATGACAGGCCAAAGGCGGAAACAGCACTGATCTTGATCCAGAAGTTATATGCCATAGAAAGAAAGGCTAAAGAAGGGCAGCTGAATACCGGAGCAATCAAAGAATTTCGGCTTAAGGAATCCCTTCCTATAATTAATGAAATGGGAAAATGGATGTTCAAGGAAATAAAGAGTACACTACCAAAGAGCCAGATCGGAAAAGCCATGGCATATGCTTACGCCAGGTGGGATGCATTGTCCGCATACCTATATGATGGGAGCCTTCAAATAGACAATAACCTGGTTGAGAATGCGATCAGACCTATTGCCCTGGGCCGAAAGAATTATTTATTTGCAGGCAGCCATGAGGCCGCAAAAAGGGCAGCAATGATCTATTCATTCTTTGCCATCTGCAAAAAACATGAAGTAAATCCTTTCCAGTGGCTTAAATACACCCTGGAAAATATCATGTCTATAAACCATAAAAAACCTGTATCCGCAGAACTTTAAAAATATAAACCGCTAATCAAATATGCAGTTCACAGGGCGGATACAATGTTTTACCACAAACCGCACCCAGTCACGTTCGGTTTCCGGAATAGGGACATCAGGTACGAACCCAATATTATCAATTCGAAAACCGAACCGTTCAATCCATCCATTTTGACCCCATGGTATGGCTACAATATATTGGCCGTAAGATAAGTTGAATTCCTGCACTTCCCCATAGTCTCTGTTCCGATGTTAATCTTTTATGGGATCACCCTTTGACAACTTTGCCGAGACCGCTTTTTTCGATCTTATCAACTCTGGGGAAGCCGGTACTTCCATGCAGGATAAATAATGAGTTTGCGTTGCGCTACAACCGCCAAATCCAATACCTTGTATTCATACCATGAACATTTGAAGGGCTATGATTTATATGTGGTGTGCGCCAGGTAAATAAGCATTTAATACTTTGCATAAATTAAAAATTTCCAGTAAATTCAGTTTTATTAAAAAGCTCGGAGAAGAATTTAAAGACAAACTTTCTAGCCTAATAAATTAACAAGTAAAGTAAAAATGAGCATTAAGATTCACGTTTTACACTGTGGCCAAGTAAAAGTTGACCGTTCTCTTCCGTTTCACGAGAAAACGATTAATCCAATATCTTACACAGGAATTTTCAGAAGTGAGAAAGAGAAAATTTGGCTTCCGGTTTCAGCGTATTTAATAGAGCACCCGAAAGGTTTGATTTTAATTGACACAGGTTGGCACACAGACGTAAGAACTGACCAAAAGAAACATTTAGGACTACTACATTACATTATCAATAAGGCAGACTTACCAGAAGGACAAGCTATTACCGAACAACTGCAGCAAAGAGGAATAAAACCAAGTGACATAGACTTTTTGGTAATGAGCCATCTACATAGCGATCATGCAAGTGGTATGAAATTGGTTAAAGATGCAAAGAAAATTTTAGTAAGCGATATAGAAGTTCTAGATACTCAAAAGCACAAAATTGCTTACGTTTCATCAATGTGGGATGACGTAAAATTTGACACATTCAAGTTTCAGCCCTCAAACTACGGAAATGAGAAACTTTCTTTTGACTTGTTTGGGGACGATAGCGTTGTTTTTGTTAATACACCAGGGCACACAATGGGTCTTGCCTCAACAATCATTCAAAACAATGGTAAATTTGTATTATTGTGTGCTGACACTGGCTATGCAAAAAAATCGTGGGAACAAATGATTATGCCTGGCGTAATGGTGGATAAGAAAAAAGTGATCCGTTCGTTGAAGTGGGTCAAACAAATGAGCCAACAACCCAACTGCGTAGAAGTTATAGCAAATCACGACACTAACATAAAACCACATACGGTAGAATTATAGAAGAGATGGTTATTATAAAATCTATACTTGGCTCCATTTGTAACAGTTTTGGGGGATCTTGCCCTGTGAGTGGTCCATCCTTACGAAATGGAAGAAAAAAGGATTTGTAACGCAACTGGTACTGATTTGCTTCTTGAAGTTCTTATATGAATTTCAAGTTAGTCCGGATCAGATTAACTCTTAATTCTTATCGAAGAAGCGTTATTCAATTTAACTTGTTTACTCATAAGTAATAGCACCTGCTGCTGAAATTTAACGTCCTTATCAATGCTGCACAATCGTCCAAAAAATGTTGCTTCCGCTTTCACCAACTAAATCATAGCCTAGATATCCATATTGCTTAATGATTGATTTTGCTTCAATCAAATTCAAGCTATCTGTTTTCCGCCAATTATAATCTACAGTAGCCTTGTCATATGCGGAGGTTATGCCGTTCTCGATATTATCTGATTCCTTCCGCCATTTCTGATCTTCTATTACCATTAAGGTGATCTTTTTTTGAAGTACAGTATTAATTCTTGATTGAGAAAGCACAGGAAAACTAAAAAAGCATAAGGCTAGAAAAATAAACAAAGCAATGGACGGATAAAATTCTATTCCTATTTAAGCCAGGCTATTTAGACCAATGTTTAATGGCGTCGATTTCCTTTTTCAGGATTAATATACTGTCTCTTAATATTTGTTGTTGTGTAAAAATCACTGTAACTTTTTGACTAAGTTCCTGATTCTTTATATCCATTCGCTTCTCTGGAGATGAATCCGGTCCACAAGATGTGGCGCTTATTAAAACGGCCAATAAAAATAGTAGTGTTCTCATATATTCTTTTTCAACTATTAGTTGTTAGTATTTTAGAAAACTTACAACAATAGCAGATTATTTTTTTAATATACTCGTCCAACATTATCAAAAAACGGGTGGAATTCTTAGAGACGGCCTCGCAGTAAAAATTATTCAAGTTTAAGCTTTGTCCCAACTATTGTAGAACCTTATGGGAGTCGAAACACCCTTGGTTCCAAATTTTATAAATTTACTCTATCGCCATGTGATTTTGGCTCTGAAATAACTAAGAATTCCAAAGCTAGTTCGGTGTAATTAAATATTCGATGTTTTTGATGGGGAAGAACATGAAAGCCTTTATTTTCATTCACTTCAAAAACCTCTTCTTCAATTTGAAAAGTTGCTGTACCTTTTAAAATAAAAAAAAATTGTTGAGCGGTGTTATGGAAGTGTAGTCCCTCGCTAGTTTGGGCTGGCATCTTTTCTTGAATTATGCTCAACGAATCAGATTTGAGCAAGTGCCAACCATCGCAGTTATCTCCCCAAGTATAATGTTCCGTATTCTCTGTGCTTTTTATTGCCATAGTTTAGTTTGGGCTTTAGATGCCCATGCGTTGTAATTAATTGTACTAAAGATATTGCCTAATATAAATCTTTAAGAACATTTAACAGGTATAAATACAAAATCATGCCTGTTGTCGTCTTTATCAAAAAGGGTCGTTTTTTAATATCGAAATGTATAAAACGGCAAAATACAATTGAAGAAATCGTGCAATTTATTATTAAAGTTCACATACTTATTGGACAGAATGGACAGACTTATTTTTGAATTTTATAGATTGTTGGGTTCTTTCTTTTCATGCAATCAAAAAACCAGGAAATAATGAGAATGGTTCTATTGACTTTATTCCAGTTTTCATAAAAATTAAGTAACAATTGAGGCTTTAGTTGATCATAACCTAAAATCTAATTTGCTTAGTCTAACTAACATCAACAAGAAATACGGTAGCCATGAGGTACTAAACTTCAGTGAGTGGAATGTCAATAAGGGAATTTACTGGTTAAAAGGAGGAAATGGCACAGGCAAGTCAACCTTATTCC
>NZ_JAZQPU010000012.1:0-22252 GCF_045628745.1 Pedobacter sp. | reverse complement strand
CTTCTACTGCATTTACGATTTCTTTGATCAATAAAGGATCATAAAAATGGACTACAGGTTTACGTTTGGTAAGAGCCTGACTTTCTTTTTTAGTTTCCATACACTTAGTTTTATGTGTATAGCTTTTTCAGGAATCGACATACATCAACTTATCATAAACTCGAAAATGGGCAGCAAAAAACTCTTTAATCTTTTAACAAATTCATTATTGATTTAATGAAACAGTGACTTGGTCACAAAAAAGCCCGTATCCTCCATGAGGATACGGGCTTTTTAATATTTTTTAATCGGCTACTAGAAAGTAAAACGAACAGATAAGCCTAAGCCTGCTCCGTCAAATTGTGTATCTGGTGCTAATTCAATTGCTGGTTTCCAATCTAAAGAGAAGTTGATTGGTGCAGTAGGAATTTTGTAGTCTAAACCTAAAACGCCGTCTAATGATAAATAAAGATCACTGTTGTCATAACGTTTGTAGTTTACAGAACCAATAGTACCACCAATACCGTAGTACCAGGTTAAACCTTGAGCACCTGCAATTGGGTTATAAATTTCGTATAAACCTGTTAGACGGAAATAATCATTGTCATTATGTGACCTGAAATTAGCAATGATGTCTATCATTTTATTGCCACCTAAAGAGGTTTTGAAAGTAACACCGTTAGCCGTTCCAAAACGTCCACCTATAGCATTTTTGTAGTTTTGTGCATTTGAAGTGTTGTACATCGCCAAAGTAGTAAGAACGATAAGGCTTAAAATAGTAAAGAATTTTTTCATATTATTTTTCATTTGTGTAATAAGCCATGGCCTTAGCAAATATGATGCCGTTACTTGAAATATGGGAAAACAATTAACGTATTTATACTGTTATAGCAAGTTGTTTAAACTGTCATCATAAATTGTGTCAATAAAATATACCGAAATCAAAATTGGTTTTTTTACATAGTTTTATTTATTAGATTTGATTATCAACAGTGCTACCAAATTTAAATCCATGAAAGCTATGTCCGGAATAACGCGCGTATTTGATCTCCTTCACTATAATTTAGAAAAGTTTCCAAAACAAGATTTTGTAAATGGTAAAAAATCTGGCAATTGGATTTCATACAGTACCCAACAATTTGTTGAAATTGTTGATGATTTAAGTCGTGGTCTGGTCAACAAAGGCATGGGCAAAGGTTCCAGGATTGCCGTGATGGCGTCGAACCGTCCTGAATGGAACATTACTGATTTTGCCATCATGCAAATTGGTGCCTACCAGGTCCCACTGTACCCAACACTTGCCGAAAATGATATTAAATTTATCCTTACCGATGCAGAAGTCAGCATGATTTTCGTGGCCGATGAAAAGCTCTACCATAAAGTTCAGGCCGTAGCTGCAAATTTAGCACAGCCTATCCAGGTTTACACCATTGGAGAAGTTGCTGGAGCTGCACATTGGTCTGCCCTGACTACAGAAGGAAAACAACATCCTGAAATTGACTTAGAAAAATACCGTGCTGCGGTTACAGGCGATGATATATTAACTTTAATCTACACATCTGGCACCACCGGCACGCCAAAAGGGGTGATGCTGACGCATACCAACTTAATTAAAAATTTCGAGAATTCTGCGGTGCTGCTCCCTCCGGGAATACAAAAAGGACTGAGCTTTTTACCGCTGTCGCATATTTTCGAAAGAATGATCATCTACCTTTATATCTATACAGGTGTTGCGGTTTATTATGCAGAAAGCATGGACACCATTGTTGCCGATATCCAACATGTGAAGCCTAACATCTTTACTACCGTACCAAGGCTGCTGGAGAAAGTCTATGAAAAAATCATGGAAAAAGGCAAGGCCCTTACCGGCATTAAAAGAGCAATGTTCTTTTGGTCTGTCAGTGTTGCCGAACGCTTTGAATTTAGCAACGGCTGGTTTTATAACTTCCAGCTGGGTATTGCCCGGAAACTGGTATTTAAAAAATGGCAGGAAGCCCTGGGCGGTCAAATTCTGGGCATAGTTTCTGGCGGTGCAGCTTTAAACCCAAGGTTGGCAAGAATTTTCTGGGCTTCAGGCATGCCTGTTTTAGAAGGTTACGGACTGACGGAAACTTCGCCAGTGCTTACGGTAAACCATTTTAATGGCAACACCATGTTTGGTACTGTAGGGCCTGCTATTGAAGGCATAGAAATCAAAATTGCTGAAGATGGCGAAGTGCTGGCCCGTGGTCATGCCATCATGAAAGGTTATTACCACAGGGATGACCTTACTGCTGAAGCTATAGATAGCCAGGGCTGGTTCCATACTGGTGATATAGGCGAACTTATTGACAATAAGTTTTTAAAGATTACAGACCGTAAAAAGGAAATCTTTAAAACTGCCGGTGGTAAATATGTGGCGCCGCAAATGCTGGAGAATAAATTTAAAGAAACAATTCTTATTGAACAAGTGATGGTTTTGGGAGAAAATCGTAAATTTCCAGCTGCTTTAATTGTACCTAACTTTGTGGCTTTAAAAGTTTGGGCAGAAAAGAAAGAAATTCCTTATACCACCAACGAAGAAATGATCCATCACCCACAGGTGTTGGAGAAATATCAACAAATTGTGGAGTATAGCTGCAAAGATTTTGGAAAGTGGGAGCAAGTGAAACGTTTTGCTTTATTGGCTAAACAATGGAGTATTGAAGCCGGCGAGCTTACGCCAAAGTTAAGCTTCAAAAGAAAAGTCATTTTGGAGCGTAATAATAGTAATATTGAGAAATTATATAAAGATGCAGAAGTTTATAAAGAGTAACTCCCTTCTCTTGATCATTGTTTTTTTGATACCTGTTGTGTTAACAGGGTGTGCAGGTGGACAAATAGGCGTTCAAAATAGTAAGGAATACCGCAATGGAATGGTGGTTTCTGCTCACCATTTGGCCTCGCAGGTAGGGGTAGATATTTTAAAGAAAGGTGGCAATGCTGTTGATGCTGCGGTTGCCGTTCAATTTGCCCTTGCTGTGGTTTACCCCAATGCAGGTAATATTGGTGGTGGTGGATTTTTGGTTTACCGCTCTGCCAAAGGGCTCACTAATACGATTGATTACAGAGAAAAGGCACCAGAAAAAGCTTCCCGAAACATGTATCTCGATTCTGCAGGCATGCCTATCGTAGAAAAAAGCATGTTTGGTGCTTTAGCTGCTGGTGTACCAGGCTCTGTGGCAGGCATGTATGAAGCACATCAAAAATATGGCAAACTAGAATGGGCAGCACTGGTAGCTCCCTCGGTTGCTTTGGCAAATAACGGCTTTCAAATAACCGAACGCCAGGCTAAAGAATTAAATGGCTTACAAGAAAGGTTGATCAAGCTTAACCCTAAGGGCACGGCCTTGATTAAACAAGGGGTTTGGAACCCTGGAGATTTGCTGATTCAAAAAGAACTGGCCAATACCTTAACGCTCATCCAAAATAAGGGTAAAGCTGGCTTCTACGAAGGTGCTGTTGCAGATTCTATTGTTGCCGAAATGCAGCGTTCTGGTGGCATCATGTCACTGCAAGATTTAAAAAATTACCAGGCTATCTGGCGCAAGCCCGTGTTTGGCGAATATAAAGGCTATAAAATTATTACCATGCCGCCGCCTTCTAGTGGTGGTATTGCATTGATACAGCTGTTGAAGTCTGTAGAAAGTTTCCCCCTCAAAAAATGGGGTCATAATGCTGATTCTACCGTTCAGGTGATGGTGGAGGCAGAGCGACGTGTGTATGCAGACCGTGCTGCGCATTTAGGAGATCCTGATTTCTATAAAGTTCCACAGCAACAGCTGATGGCGGCATCCTATATTAAAGACAGAATGAGCAGCTTTAGCTGGAACAAGGCAATACCAAGTGCGGCAGTGAGTGCCGGTGTTATTGCCCCTGCAGAGCATGAAGAAACTACCCATTTTTCTATTGTAGACCGCGAGGGTAATGCTGTATCGGTAACCACAACGTTAAATGGCTCTTATGGCGCTGGTGTACTGGTTAAAGGAGCAGGTTTTTTGCTGAACAACGAAATGGATGATTTTTCCGTGAAGCCCGGGGCACCAAATATGTATGGCCTGGTGGGTGGCGAAGCTAATGCCATCGCTCCAAATAAACGTATGTTAAGCTCCATGACACCAACGATCATTGAAAAAAATGGTGACCTGTATATGGTGGTCGGCACTCCTGGTGGTTCTACCATTATCACCTCTGTGTTCCAGACCATCTTGAATGTCATCGATTTTGACCTCAGCATGCAGTCGGCAGTCAATGCAAAGAAGTTTCACCATCAATGGCTGCCAGATGAAGTGCAGCTGGAACCTGATGCTTTAGACAGTGCTACACAAAAGATTTTAGAAAATAAAGGTTACCTGCTTAGGGTTAGAGGCCCTATCGGGAGAGTTGATGCAATTCTGAAAACCAAATGGGGTTATTTGCAGGGCGGAGCTGATCCTCGTGGTGACGATACAGCGATTGGCTGGTAAATACTAAGTTGCTGCCTTACTGGTAGAGAAAAACTTTAGCCTGAAATTAGCAGGACAAACAGATAATACCGGTTCGATGAAACTAAAGCTGGCTTTATCTAAAGACAGGGCTGAAGCGGTTAAAGCATACCTTAACCAGCCTATTGCTTCTCATAAAACTGCCAGTGGTCGTCAGAAAAACAGAAGGGTAGAATTCACTTTATTTTAAGCATTAAAGTTAACAATTGAAGCGCCACAGTGGTAACACTGCGGCGCTTTTTACTGTTCTTTTTTTTGCAAAAATATACTTGCAACAGAACAATTTATTATTTAGCTTTGTTATGCAAGCATAATAATAAATGAAACAGCAGGAAACAATAGATTCTTTATTAAAGGTAGTTTGGCAAAATATGGCAAACAGTTATAACCAGATCGCCTCAGAATTTGGAATTACTCAAGCAATTGGTTATGTGCTGATTAATATAGAAAAGGAGGGGACGCCAGTTTCCAGGTTAGCAGGCTTACTAGGCGTAAAGGCCACAAGTTTATCCAGGATGTTAAATAACATGGAAGCCCTGCATCTTATTTACAGAGAACCCTCTGCTGGGGATAAAAGATCAGTAAAAGTTTACCTGAGCGACTTAGGGCGTGAAAAAAGGCAACAGGCAAAAAAGGTGGTCATCTCTTTTAATGAATACCTCACTGAAAACCTCACGGTAAGTGAGCGAAACAGCCTGATGTCTACTTTACAAAAAATAAATAAACTCACTTTAGCATATACAATTAATTCAGAAAATGATAAATAAAAAGATTAATAAGGTAGCAGTACTGGGTTCCGGAATTATGGGCTCTCGTATTGCCTGTCACTTTGCAAATATAGGTGTTGAAGTATTGTTGCTGGACATTGCGCCTAAAGAAGGCCCAAGAAACAGCATTGTGGATACGGCCTTACAAACGGCCATCAAAACAAACCCTTCTCCGGTATATGCTAAAAAGGTAGTTCAGAAAATTACAACGGGTAACTTTGAGGATGATATGCCCAAAATTGCTGCCTATGATTGGATCATTGAGGTTGTCGTTGAAAATATTGACATCAAGAAAAAGGTCTTTGATCAGGTAGAACAATACCGTAAACCAGGCACCTTAGTGACCTCTAATACTTCGGGTATTCCTATACATTTAATGGCCGAAGGCAGATCAGCAGACTTCCGGGCTAACTTCTGTGGATCTCACTTTTTTAATCCACCGCGTTACCTGCGTTTACTGGAAATTATTCCTACCGCAGATACCAACCCCGATATTGTAGAATTCCTTATGCATTATGGTGATAAGTTTCTGGGGAAAACCACAGTGCTTTGTAAAGATACCCCTGCATTTATTGCCAATAGGGTAGGTGTTTATGCCATCATGGCCCTGCTGCACCTGGTAGAGAAAATGGACCTCACCGTAGAGGAAGTAGATAAATTTACTGGTCCTGCTTTAGGCAGACCAAAATCAGCAACCTTCCGTACCACAGATGTAGTAGGCCTTGATACCATGATTAAGGTAGCAAAAGGCTTGTATGACAACTGTCCTGACGACAAAGCCCATGAATTGTTTGAGCTGCCAGGTTATGTCGCTAAAATGGCTGAAAATAACTGGCTGGGTGATAAAACACAACAAGGATTTTATAAAAAAACAAAAACTGCTGAAGGAAAGACAGAAATTTTAGCACTAGATCTAAAAACGCTGGAATACCGTCCGCAGCAAAAAGTTAAATCTTCAACTTTAGATTTAACGAAAGCTATAGATAATGTAAAAGACAGGATGAAAGTTTTTGCTGCCGGCAAAGATAAGGCAGGTGAACTATTCAGAGCCTCCTCATTCGGTTTATTTGAATATGTATCTGACCGTATCCCTGAGATTTCCGATGAATTGTATCGCATAGACGATGCCATGAGAGCGGGCTTCGGCTGGGACTTAGGTCCTTTTGAACTTTGGGACGCTGTAGGTGTCAAGGAAGCTATTGAAGGGATGAAAACTACTGGCAATGCGCCTGCAGCCTGGGTACTTGAAATGCTGGATGCCGGCCATACTTCCTTTTATAAGGTAGAAAATGGTGTTAGAAAGTATTATGACATCCCTACAAAAAGCTATGTAGCAGTACCGGGTGCTGAAGCTTTTATCATTCTGGATAACCTTCGTGCCAACAAAGTGATCTGGAAAAATAATGGTGCTTCGATCATTGATTTAGGTGATGGTATTTTGAACGTAGAGTTCCACTCTAAAATGAATACTATTGGTGGCGATACTTTACAGGCCATCAATAAGGCCATTGACCTTGCAGAAAAAGAATACAGAGGCGTGGTTATCGGTAATGATGGCGCTAACTTCTCTGCTGGAGCTAATGTAGGTTTAATCTTCATGATGGCTGTAGAGCAGGAGTGGGATGAATTGAACATGGCGATTAAAGCTTTTCAAAATACTTCTATGCGCATTCGCTACTCATCTATTCCTGTAGTGGTTGCTCCTCATAATTTAGCCCTTGGTGGTGGATGTGAATTTAGTTTACATGCAGACCATGTGCAGATCAATGCAGAGACTTATATGGGTCTTGTAGAATTCGGCGTTGGTTTAATTCCTGGTGGCGGTGGTACAAAAGAATTTGCGCTGCGTGCATCAGATGAATTTAAGGATGACCAGATTGTGCAAAACGTGTTAAAAGAACGTTTCTTAACTATAGGAATGGCCAAGGTTTCTACATCGGCAGTTGAAGCCTTTGAACTGGGCTACCTGCAGAAAGATAAATATTCCATTACCATGAACAGAAGTCGCTTAATTGCAGATGCCAAGGCTAAAGCCATTGAACTTGCTGATGCGGGTTATACACAGCCTGTTAAACGTAAGGATATCAGGGTTTTGGGTAAACAAGGCCTGGGGATCGTTTATGCGGGTGCCAATACCATGTACAGCGGCCATTATATTTCTGAGCATGATAAAAAGATCTCGGAGAAACTGGGTTATGTCATGTGTGGGGGTGATCTTTCTTATCCGACTGAGGTCACCGAGCAATATTTACTTGACCTGGAAAGGGAAGTGTTCTTGTCGCTTTGTGGAGAACGTAAAACATTGGAACGTATACAGAGTATTGTGACTAAAGGAAAACCTTTAAGAAACTAATTATAAATTATAAAGACATAGACATGCAAGAAGCATATATAATAGCAGGATATCGTACAGCAGTTGGAAAAGCGCCTCGTGGCGTGTTTCGTTTTACCAGGGCGGATGATTTAGCCGCTGAAGTGATCAGACATTTAGTAGCGTCGGTTCCAAATTTAGACCACGAGCAAATTGATGATGTCATTGTAGGTAATGCGACACCTGAAGCTGAACAAGGATTGAATATCGGTCGTATGATTTCCTTAATGGGCTTGAATACGGATAAAGTTCCGGGTGTAACCGTTAACAGGTATTGTGCATCTGGTTTAGAAACAATTGCTACTGCAGTAGCAAAGATTAAAAGCGGTATGGCCGATTGTATCATTGCCGGTGGTGTAGAGGTAATGTCGGGAATGCCTTTTGGAGGCTGGAAACTGGTGCCTAATGCTGAGGTTGCTAAAAACAACCCTGACTGGTACTGGGGTATGGGCTTAACCGCTGAGGCAGTGGCCAAAGAATATAAGGTAAGCCGCGAGGATCAGGATGAATTTGCTTTTCATTCACACCGCAAAGCTGTGGAAGCTATTAAAAATGGTCGCCTGAAAGATGGGGTTGTGCCTATTACCATCACAGAGAACTATGTAGATGGCAACATGAAAAAACAAACACGCAATTATGTGGTGGATACGGATGAAGGGCCCAGAGCAGATACATCCATTGAGAAACTGGCCAAATTAAAGCCTGTATTCGCTGCGGATGGTTGTGTAACCGCAGGTAACTCTTCGCAAACTTCTGATGGTGCTGCTTTTGTACTTGTGGTATCTGAGCGTAAATTAAAAGAATTAGGTGTTCAGCCTATTGCCCGCCTGGTGAGTTATGCCGCGGCAGGTGTGCCACCACGTATTATGGGCATAGGTCCGATTTATGCTATTCCTAAAGCATTGGAAATGGCTAATTTAACGTTAGACCAAATCGACCTGATTGAGTTAAATGAGGCTTTTGCTTCTCAATCTCTGGCCATTACCCGTGAGCTGGGCATCAACACTGATATCTTGAATGTAAACGGTGGTGGTATTGCCCTGGGGCACCCACTGGGTTGTACAGGTGCTAAGCTTTCGGTACAGCTATTTGGTGAATTGAAAAGAAGAGAGCAGAAATACGGCATGGTAACCATGTGTGTAGGTACCGGTCAGGGTGCTGCGGGTATTTTTGAAATGTTATAAGGGAATTTGGAACATAAATATATGGAAACTACAGACAAGAAAACAATTAAAGGTGGTGAGTTCCTCATTAAGGACACTACTTTCCAGGAGGTATTTATTCCTGAAGAATTTGATGAAGAACAAGTGATGATCGCTCAGACCTGCCGTGATTTCTTAGCGGCAGAAGTATATCCTAACCTTGATCGTATAGATAAGTTAGAAGAGGGCTTAATGCCATCTTTATTAACTAAAGCTGGCGAACTGGGTATCTTAGGGGTATCCATCCCTGAAGCGTACGGTGGTTTTGGAAAGAACTTTAACACCTCCATGCTTGTTGCAGATGTAATTGGTGCAGGTCATTCTTTCGCTGTCGCCTTATCTGCCCATACGGGTATTGGTACTTTGCCAATTCTATATTATGGTAATGAAGCGCAAAAATCTAAATATATCCCTAAACTGGGTACTGGTGAATGGAAGGCTGCTTATTGCTTAACGGAGCCTAACTCTGGTTCTGATGCTAACTCTGGAAAAACTAAAGCCAAGTTAACAGAAGATGGTCAGCATTATATCATCAACGGACAGAAAATGTGGATCACCAATGGTGGTTTCGCGGATATCTTTATTGTTTTTGCGAAGATTGATGACGACAAAAACCTTTCTGCTTTTATTGTGGAGCGTGATTTTGGTGGTGTAACCATGAACCCTGAAGAACATAAAATGGGCATCAAAGGTTCATCAACCAGACAGGTATTCTTTAATGATTGCAAGGTTCCTGTTGAAAACTTGTTGTCTGAACGTCAGAACGGATTTAAAATAGCGGTAAACATTTTAAATATCGGCAGGATAAAACTGGCAGCGGCTGCTATCGGTGCTTCAAAAGCAGTGATCAACCATGCGGTTAATTATTCTAGCGAACGTGTTCAGTTTGAGCGCCCGATTTCTAAATACGGTGCCATTCGTCATAAACTGGCAGAAATGGCCACTAAAGTGTATGCTGTAGAATCTGCAAATTACCGTGCCGGACAAAATATTGATGATGCTTTTGATGCATTGGTTGCCGGTGGCATGGATGAAAGTAAAGCTAAATTAAAATCTACAGAGCAGTTTGCTGTAGAATGTGCGATATTGAAAGTTTGGGGTTCTGAAGTGCTTGACTACGTGGTGGATGAGGGTGTGCAGATTTATGGTGGTATGGGCTTTTCTGCTGATGCCCCTATGGACCGCGCTTACCGTGATGCCAGGATCAATCGTATTTTTGAAGGCACCAACGAAATCAACCGTCTGCTTACCGTAGACATGATGTTGAAACGTGCCATGAAAGGTGAGTTAGACCTGATGACGCCTGCAACTGCTGTTGCCGGTGAGTTGATGTCTATTCCTGACTTTGGCGAGGAAGATGAAACTTTATTCGCCGCAGAAAAGAAAATTATTGCCAACCTTAAAAAGGCAACATTAATGGTTGCCGGCTCTGCAGTACAGAAATTAATGATGAGCTTGTCTAAAGAACAAGAGATCTTAATGAATATTGCTGACATGGCAAGTTACGTATACGTTGCTGAATCGGTAATGTTAAGAACAGAAAAGTTGGTGAGCCTGAGGGGTGAAGCCGCTTGTGCTGGTCAGCTAAATATGATGCGTATTTACTTTGTGGAAGCTGTTGATGGCGTTCAGAAAGCTGGTAAAGAAGCGCTTTGGGCCTTTGCAGAAGGTGATGAGCTGCGCATGATGATGGTAGGTTTACGCAGGTTTACCAAAATGGAAGCCTTTAACGTGAAGGATCTCCGTCAGAAAGTAGCACAGGAAGTGATCGCTGCCAATAAATATTGCTACTAAAATCTTTATATCTCGAATAGTGAAGGCGTCCATGTAAGGTGGGCGCCTTTTTTTGTGATTTGTTAAAATTGGTTAAAAATTGTTCAGTGAGCAATAAAAGACTATTTTTGTGCCTTATGATGAAATCATCATGCGCTGAAGGCTAACAAATAGCTATTCATGAGCTTATGATAGCCCATAGACCTAAAAACACATTAAAGAATCAATGAAAAACAAGATTATATTAGCAGCATTTGCCCTGTTACTCACTTTTTCAGCTTGTCAAAAAGAAGAAGCTTATGATAGGGAAGCGCAGTTAAAAGCAGATACAGAGATTATCCAGAAATTTATTGTTGATCAGAAACTCGAGGATGTTAAAGAGAGTAATGGCTTGTTTTATCAAATCCTTAAACCGGGTACAGGAACGGTACCGGTAAAGGTAACTGACGACGTTACGGTTAAATATGAAGCTCGTCTTTTAGATGGTACTGTTGTGGATAAAACAAATACTGATGCGGTATCATTTCCACTGAGCGGTGTAATTGAAGGCTGGCAAAAGGGCATCCCGCTAATTAAAGCAGGTGGAAAGATCAGGTTAATCATTCCTTCAACAATGGCTTACACCAATAGAAAAGTAGGCGCTATACCGGCAAATTCTCCTTTGGATTTTACGGTTGACTTAATTTCAGTAAATAAAGAATCAAATTAATAATCAACAATAATGTTAAAAAAATTAACCGCATCCTATGCGCTTGCTTTATTCAGTTTCATCGTTCTACTTGGTTCATGTACCAAAGATTATGAACCTATTGAAGCTAGTGATGAAACCAAACTTCAACAATACATTCAGTCGAATAAATTAACCGTTGAAAAAGACAGTACTGGGTTTTACTACCAGGTACTTAAAACGGGAACTGGTAATAACTTTACCAATAAAGATTCTGTATTGTACCATGCTACCATTAAGTCATTGCTTAACGGTACTACTTATTATACTGACCCTGCAAATGGTAACTTTGGAACTTATGTAGGTTATGCCAATGATTTTAACGGTTATAATATTCCCGCCATCAGAACAGCAATGCTGGCTTTGAAACCAGGTGGTTCGGTTCGAATCTTGTTGCCTTCTTATTTAGCTTTTGGCAGAAACGGCTTTGCTACCATTAATGTACCTTCTAATGAATTGATTGATTTAGTGATTACAACGATGCCTGAGCAAAAACAGTCTGATCTTGACGACCGTTTAATCAGGGAGTTTATTACTGCTAAAGGTATTACCAATGCGGTGAAAGGACCTGGTGGAATCTATTATGTCATTATTGCACCGGGTGATGCTGCCTCTCCGATTAATGGAGGTTCTACAGTAACAGCAAAATATACTGGAAGACTATTGGACGGAACAGTATTCGATTCCTCTGCTGATGGATTAAGCTTTTCTTTAACCGGTGTTATTAAAGGCTGGACAAAAACAATCCCGCTGATTAATAAAGGTGGTAAAATAAGGATATTAGTTCCATCTCTTGAAGGTTATGGTACAGCAGGTTCTTCACCAATTCCTGGAAACGCGGTATTGGATTTCGATATTGAGGTTACTGCAGTAAGCAATTAAAATATTAAGGATTTAAAGCTTCTTTAAAAGCTTTAAGCATTCTGTCTCTTGCAAAAGCATGTTCTACTATAGGTGGGACATGCTTTTGTTGTTGATAAGCAGGTGCCCAACGGTTAACGTAAACGTTTTTGGGGTCAAATTTCTTAGCCTGTAACTCCGGGTTAAATACCCTAAAATAGGGTGCCGCATCATTGCCACAGCCACATGCCCATTGCCAGCCCCCTATATTACTTGCCATTTCATAATCCAGCAATTTCTCTGCAAAATAGGCCTCTCCCCATTTCCAGTCAATCAGCAGGTGTTTGGTTAAGAAGCTTGCCGTTACCATGCGTACCCTATTGTGCATAAAACCTGTGGCATTGAGTTGCCTCATGCCTGCATCTACCAGAGGATAGCCAGTATTGCCGCTACACCAGGCTTCAAATTCAGCCTCGTTGTTTCTCCACCTGATCCTGTCGTATGCAGGTTTAAAACAACTGTGCACAATTTGTGGAAAATGCCATAAAATCATCATGTAAAACTCTCGCCACACCAGTTCAGACAGCCACTTCTCTGCACCTTGTTCTAATGCATTGCCTACCGCATGACGGATGCTTACCGTTCCAAAACGCAAATGGATACCAATTCTGCTGGTCACATCATCGCCAGGGAAATCCCTGCGCTGCTCATAGTCGTTAAGCGTATCTTCAAAGTTTAAGGAGGGCAGGGGAATAGAGGTAGGGCCAAAGCCTAATTCCTTGAGGGAAGGAAAAGGGAGTATTGTAGACTTATAGAAGTTATCCACATACTTATCCACAGGGTAGGGCTTCACCTGGAAGGGTGTTAAGTTCTTTTGCCATTTCCTGAAATAGGGGGTGAAGACGGTGTATGGCGAGCCATCATCTTTGATGATCTCTTTTTTTTCAAAGATAACCTGGTCTTTATAAGTATGATAGGGGATATTTTCTTTTTCCAGCAATTCCGCAATGTGCTGGTCGCGCTGGCGGGCATAGGGCTCGTAATCATGGTTTGCATAAACACCTTCGATGTGATACGATGTTAATAACTCTTGCCAGATGGCTGCAGGTTGACCATGTTTAATCAACAAGGAGGAACCCAAAGCTGCTAATTGATCGGCCAGCTGCTGCAGGGTTTTATGGATAAAGTTTACCCGGGCATCATTGGGGTCGTGTAGCTGACTGAGGATGTCTGTGTCAAATATAAAAAGAGGTAAAACTGGTGTTCCACTTTTTAAGGCATGGTATAAAGCAGCATGATCTGATAAACGCAGATCTCTTCTTAACCAGCAGATGCAAATATTTTCTTTCTTCATTAGTTTGCCGGCACCTGGTAGATGTTCTTTAAGGCAGCATCAAGCTGTGTGAAGTTAAAGGTAAAACCACTGTCGAGCAGTTTTTGTGCAGAAGTATTGGTGCTCATTAAGGCTACGGTACTCATTTCGCCAAGCAGGGCGTTCAGCACCGTTTCTGATACTGTAAATGGCCACACCGGGCGATGAAGCACCTGGGCAATGCCTTTGGTTAAAGTGGTGTTGGTTACCGGGTAAGGAGCACAGGCATTGTAAGCACCCTTCATGTTGCTGTCATCAGTTGCAGCAAGATAGATTTTTACAATGTCCCTGATGTGTATCCACGGTACCCACTGTAATCCGGTGCCTAAAGGCGCACCAGCAAAAAAACGGATGGGTTTATCCATGGCCGCCAGGCCACCTTCGCCTTTCTTTAAAATAAAGCCTGTTCTTATTTTTACCACCCGCAGGTTTAAACTTTTGCCCTCATCAACAGCAGCCTCCCATTTCTCACAGCAATCAGCAAGAAAGCCACTTCCGTTAGCATCGTCTTCAGTTAATATCTCGTCGCCACAGTCGCCATAATAGCCTACTGCAGAAGCAGAGATAAAGGTAGTAACCTGGTTAGGGACTTCCTTTAATGTTTTAAAGAGTAGGGCTGCTGATAACACCCTGCTGTCTACCAGCTGCTGTTTTCTT
Source organism: Pedobacter sp. (assembly GCF_045628745.1). Classification (GTDB taxonomy): domain Bacteria; phylum Bacteroidota; class Bacteroidia; order Sphingobacteriales; family Sphingobacteriaceae; genus Pedobacter. The sequence goes on along the minus strand of NZ_JAZQPU010000012.1, from coordinate 8,062 downwards.
TCTTTTGTCCATTTTTTTGTAGCAATATTTTCTCCGGCAAGATGTATAATGGTATCCACCTTTGCGAGGCATTGAGTATCTATTTTCTGTTGATACACATCCCACAAAAAAACCTGGACGTCTTTGAGTTTTGTTGGCTTACGTGTTAAGATGGAAACTGTATGTCCTTGCTGCTGTAAGGCAGGCAAAAGTTCTGTACCTATCATTCCGGTGGCACCCGTTATCAATATGTGCTTTTTCATCGTATGTGTAATATAACTTTTTGTGAGCACATAAGTTTTATATATTGGTAAAAATCAGGCGTTTGTTTTGCTTGTGTAAATATTGCTATACATACTAGTTTTAGGGGGCAAAATGCCCTACTTTTGCCTTTGATTCACATAATCAGCATGAAACCTAAAAAAATATTAGTTTGGTTTAGAAACGATCTCCGTTTACATGACAATGAAATGTTAGTGGAGGCTATTGCTAAGTCTGATCAGATATTACCGGTATTCATCTTCGATCCCCGTAATTTTGAAATTACCCCCCATCTTTCTTACCGTTGTGGTGCCATCAGGGCACAGTTTCTACTGGAGAGTGTTGCTGCATTACGTCAATCATTTCAGCGGTTAGGGGGAGATCTGCTGGTTTTAAAGGGCCTTCCTGAAGTTTTACTGCCAGAGCTTGTCGAAGCGTATGATATTGCAGAAGTATATCATCACCGGGAAGTTGCTGCCGAGGAAACCCAGGTATCTGCAGATGTAGAAGACAGCCTCTGGAAACTAAGGATCAACCTGCGTCACTTTATTGGCCATACTTTATATAATAAAGAAGATTTACCTTTTCCCATTAAAGATATTCCTGATACTTTTGCACAGTTTAAAAAGAAAACGGAACGGGATGCTATTGTGAAGGCCTGCTTTTTAGCGCCTGAAGTAATTAGTTTTGCACCTGTTGAAAATGCAGGTGAAATACCCGCCCTTGAAGAGATTGTAATGCCTGAAGCAATGGGCAGCAGCATACAGCAAGAATTAACAGGTGGTGAAGCAAAAGGATTACAACATTTGACTACCTTGTTAGAAGAAGGATCGCCCATTTATAAAAAAGCCATTAAAAGTGGTGCCGGCAAGTTAGGCTTTTCCTCTATGCTCTCTCCTTGGCTGTCGTTGGGTTGTTTATCGCCAAGAATGGTGTATTGGCTGGTTAAAGATGCGGAAGATAAATACGGAACAAACCCTAATTTTAACCAGATTTTACTGGGTTTAATGTGGCGTGATTATTTTAGGTTTATGCTGAAAAAACATGGTCCTCATTTCTTTAATGACTTTGCTTTGAAGCCAGAACATTTAGTGCCGGAAGAGCACGAAAACTTGCTTTTTGAGCAGTGGAAAACTGGAACTACAGGCAATGAATATGTTGACCAACATATGAAACTGCTCAATACAACTGGTTTTTTACCACATGCCGCGCGATTGTTGCTTTCTACCTACCTCATTTATATACTCAAAATTGACTGGGTTAAAGGCGCTGCCTATTTTGAAGAAAAAGCAATTGACCATGCACCCGCCAATAACTGGTGTAACTGGGCATTGGTAGCTGGTGGTGGAAAGAAAACGGGAACAGATAAAAGTGCTGTTGACATCGATAAACAATTCAAATTGTTGAACGTCACGCTGCCAAATTCTGTGGCCTAAGGTTATAAAATTCAATTATTTTCTCTTTTTCTTCTACAATAGTTGTATTTTAAACCAATTTGTTTAACTGTTGTTATGTAGTTGTGAAAAGATTTTCAATAAGTGATATAGAAGGCCTGATAGGAATTAAGGCACATACCCTTAGGGCCTGGGAATCAAGATTTAATCTTGTGCCTCCAAAAAGAACGTCTACGAACATCCGGTATTACGATGAGCAGGATTTGAAAATGCTGTTGAATATCGTTACCCTTAATGAGAATGGCTATAAAATTAGCAAAATAGCCAAAATGACTGCTCAGCAGATCAACACCCTTGTTACACAACTGAAGACCAATTGGAATAATGATGCTGTGCAAGTGCTCAACCTTTCTGAGGCCACCCTTAAATATGATGAAGAAGGGTTTTCGAAAATCTTAGCTGCCTGCATCAAAGAACTAGGGATGGTGAAAACCATGGATACTGTACTTTTCCCTTTTATGAAAAGAGTGGGAATGCTGTGGCAAACGAGTACGCTAGATCCCTCACATCAAATTTTTGCCGCTAACCTGATCCGAGACCAGTTGATTATTGCGATCGACAAAGTGAAGAAACCTGTGAAGCCAAATGCTAAAAGATTTTTACTTTTCTTACCAGAAGCGGAAACGCACGAAACTGGATTGCTTTTTGCAAGGTACTTATTGAAGCGATGTGGCCATCATGTTTTATACCTCGGTCAGGATATTCCTTATGGAGATATCAACAAAGTAATGGAAACTTATGAGCCTGATTTCGCCTTTATTGTTCTTACCTCTTTAAATTTGGGAAAAGATGTAAATAAAATAATCAACAAAGTAATGGACAATCTTAAAGTGCCACTACTAGTTGCGGGAAGCTTAATATCTGAATTTGACATCATGTCGGGAGAGCGTTTGATCCCCTTGAAGAATGTTTGTGATATGGTAGACTTTCTTGAAGAAATATAAAGAATTTTGCCTGTTTTATAAGGTAAAATCCTAATTTTGCTGCACTTATAGATTTCACAAACAATGGATAATTTATCTTATCTCAGCGGCGAGAATGCCAAATACATCGATTCCTTATATAAAGCGTATAAAGAAGACCCGAACACAGTAGAATTCGGATGGCAGAAATTTTTTGAAGGCTTCGATTTTGGAAGAAGCGCATCAGATAGCCCTGAGAACACCCAAGCACCAGAAAACTTCCTGAAGGAAGTAAATGTCCTAAACCTTATCAATGGTTACCGTAACCGGGGACATCTATTTACAAAAACCAACCCTGTTCGTGAAAGACGAAAACACCTACCTACTTTAGCACTTGAGAATTTTGGTTTAAGTGATGCAGATTTAAATACTGTCTTTAATGCTGGTATTGAAATAGGTATAGGTGCTGCAACCCTGAAGGATATTGTTGCTTTCTTAGAGCAAACCTACTGCGGTTCGATTGGGGCGGAATATAAATTTGTTCGAACGCCGGAGGTTTTAAGCTGGATTGAGAACAAGATGGAAAGTACCCGTAACACGGCAAACTTCTCTATTGATGAAAAAAGAAGAATCTTAAAGAAATTAAACGAAGCAGTAAGTTTTGAAAACTTCCTTGGAACAAAGTTCTTAGGACAAAAGCGTTTCTCTTTGGAAGGCGCAGAAGCTTTAATCCCTGCATTGGATTCAGTGATTGAAAAAGGTGCTGATCTGGGTATTGAAGAGTTCGTTATTGGAATGGCCCACCGTGGTCGTTTAAATGTGCTTGCCAACATTATGCAAAAAACGTATAAAAACATTTTTGCAGAATTTGAAGGTAAAGGCTACAGTGCTACTTCTCCTTTTGGTGGTGATGTTAAATACCATTTAGGATATTCAACAGATGTAACCACTAATAATGGTAAAGCAGTGCACTTGAGTTTATGTCCTAACCCATCTCACCTTGAAACCGTCAATGGTGTGGTAGAGGGAATGACACGTTCTAAAATTGATTTTAAATATGAAGGTGATAATTCAAGGATTGCACCGATCTTAATACATGGTGATGCTTCAGTAGCAGGACAAGGTATTGTCTATGAAGTGATCCAAATGGCAGGCCTTGATGGTTATAAAACTGGTGGTACTATTCACCTGGTCATCAATAACCAAATTGGCTTTACCACCAACTATAAAGATGCCCGTACCAGTACTTACTGTACCGATATTGCTAAAGTAACCCTTTCACCTGTTTTCCATGTAAATGGTGATGATGTTGAAGCATTGGTTTATGCAATTAACATGGCCATGGAATACCGTCAGCGTTATAAAAATGATGTTTTCATTGATATTTTGTGTTACCGCAGATTTGGACACAATGAGGCAGATGAGCCTAAATTTACCCAGCCTTTGTTATACAAAATCATTGAGCAACACGCTAATCCACGTGATATCTATATTAAACAACTGATTAACGAAGGTAAACTTGAAGCGAGCCTTGCTAAAGAAATGGAAAAAGAATTCCGTGGAATTTTGCAGGAACGCTTAAATGAGGCTAAAGAACTGACCTCTACTTACCAGGATGTTAAATTTGGTGGTGCATGGGCAGATATGCGTATTGCTGCTGCCAAAGATTTTGAAGCATCTCCAGAAACTGCAGTTGATGAAGCTACTTTATTGTCTATCGCCAATAAAATCAGCAGCCTGCCTGCTGATAAAAAGTTCTTCAAGAAAATTGAGAAACTATTTGGTGAACGTAACCAAATGGCAAACAAAACTCATGTATTCGACTGGGCTATGGGCGAGCAATTGGCTTATGGTACCTTATTAGCTGAAGGTAAAAGAGTAAGGTTAAGCGGACAAGATGTTGAACGTGGTACATTCTCTCACCGTCATGCGGTATTAACGCTTGAAGATCAGGAAGAAGAATATATCCCTTTAGCAAATGTTGCTGAAAACCAGGGTCCTTTTGACATTTATAACTCCCACTTATCTGAATATGGTGTTTTAGGTTTTGAATATGGTTATGCCATGGCTAATCCTAATGCATTAACGATTTGGGAAGCCCAATTTGGTGATTTCTTTAACGGAGCGCAAATTGTTGTAGATCAATATATTGCCAGTGCGGAAACAAAATGGCAAAGAGAAAATGGTTTAGTGATGTTGTTACCTCATGGTTACGAAGGACAAGGTCCGGAACATTCATCTGCGAGGATTGAACGTTTCATGGAGTTATGTGCTGATTATAACATGCAGGTGGCTAACTGTACTACACCAGCTAACTTCTTCCACGTATTACGTCGTCAGTTTGCACGTGATTTCAGAAAACCATTAGTGGTATTTACGCCAAAAAGCTTACTACGTCATCCTTTATGTGTATCTAAATTAACAGATTTTACAGAAGGCAAGTTCCAGGAAGTGATTACAGATGCTAACGTTGAGGCATCAGCAGTAAACAGAGTTCTTTTCTGCAGTGGTAAAATTTACTACGAGCTATTGGAGAAACAACAAAGCGATAAAATCAAAAATGTTGCTATCGTACGTGTAGAGCAATTGTATCCTTTACCTTTACAACAAATGGAAGCTGCTTATAACAGTTTCAGCAATGCAACCGAAGCCCTATGGGTACAGGAAGAACCTGAAAACATGGGTGCATGGCCATATTTGTTGCGTAAAGTAAGAAGAACAAGCTTCAGCGATATCGAAGTGATTTCAAGAAAAGAAAGCAGCAGTACAGCTTCTGGATTTGCTAAACAACATGCAGATCAACAAGCTTATATTTTAGCTAAAGCTTTTGAAATGCCAGTAACTGAAAAAGAGCAAAAGATTGCTAAAAAATCGGTGAGTAAAATATATAATGTAGATTAAAAAAAAATAATCAGTTATGAGTATAGAAATAAAAGTTCCGCCAGTAGGAGAATCAATTACTGAAGTTGTTTTATCTCGTTGGGTAAAAAATGATGGTGATGCAGTTGAAATGGATGAAGTTATTGCTGAACTGGAATCAGATAAAGCGACTTTTGAATTAACTGCTGAACAAGCGGGAACTTTAAGAACAGTAGCAGTAGAAGGTGATACCTTGCCAATTGGTGCTGTTGTTTGTAGCATTGAAGAAGGTGGTGCAGCTCCTGCAGCGGCAGCCCCTAAAGAAGAAAAAGTAGCTGCTGAACCGGTTGCTGTTTCTCCAATAGCAGAAAAGTCTGGCGAAAGCTATGCTACAGGTACTCCTTCACCTTCTGCAGGTAAAATATTGGCTGAGAAAGGTGTTGCTCCAGCTGCTGTTAAAGGTACTGGCGTTGATGGCCGTATTACCAAAGAGGATGCTCTTAATGCTGAAAAAGCAGCACCTAAGAAAGCAGCTGCACCGGCAAGTGCTCCTGTTGTTGCTCCTGTTGCTGGCGAAAGAAATGAGCGCAGACAAAAAATGTCTCCTCTACGTAAAACAGTTGCCAAACGTTTGGTTGCTGTAAAAAGTGAAACAGCTATGTTAACTACTTTTAACGAAGTAGACATGAAACCGATCATGGACTTACGTGGTAAATACAAAGATAAATTCAAAGAGAAATATGGTGTTGGTTTAGGCTTTATGAGCTTCTTTACTAAAGCTGTATGTGAAGCTTTGAAAGATTTCCCTTCTGTGAATGCACGTATCGATGGTGATGAGTTAGTATTCAACGATTTCGTTGATGTTTCTATCGCTGTTTCTGCACCTAAAGGATTGGTTGTACCGATCATTAGAAATGCAGAAAGCAAAAGTCTTGCTGAGATTGAGAAAAGTGTTGTTGAATTGGCAACTAAAGCTCGCGACAGCAAATTAACTTTAGATGAAATGACTGGTGGTACTTTTACCATCACTAATGGTGGTGTGTTTGGCTCTATGATGTCTACACCAATCATCAACTCTCCACAGTCAGCAATTTTAGGTATGCACAATATCATTGAGCGTCCAATTGCAATTAAAGGTGAGGTTGTTGTTCGCCCGATGATGTATTTAGCTTTATCTTATGATCACCGTATTATTGACGGTAGAGAGTCTGTAGGCTTCTTGGTTAGGGTTAAACAATTATTAGAAGATCCTGCTCGTCTATTATTAGGCGTGTAGTATTTAAATCATTAAAAAAGGCCTTTCCGTTATGGAGAGGCCTTTTTTTTTATCCCTTAATTTTAATAGAGTGCTTAGTTTTTTCTTACACCACCAGAACCTACCACAGTTTTTTCAATGGAAGGGTTGCCGGTATAATACACGACTCCGGAGCCCGAAGTAACAGCATCAATCTTTTTATTTGCAGCAATATAAGCAGAACCAGAACCACTGATGACAGCAGAAACTGTTTCTGCCTGCATGCTTTTGCCATTGAAATTTCCCGAACCATTGATGGTGATATCCACATCATTCGATTTGCCACTGGTGTTGATGTTTCCTGATCCACTGATTACAGCACTTAAAGACTTCACATTGGCAGCAACTTTAATTGATCCTGAACCACTTAAGGTGGTGGAGAACTCATTTGCGGTTACTGGCGACTGAACATCTATACTTCCTGAGCCACTCAAAGTAACTGAGGTAAGTTTTTTTGTAGTGATGTAAGCGGTAACTTTAGACCTGTCAAATTTCTTGTTCCAGTTTTTCCACTTTGTTGATGGTCTGATGATCAGCACGCCGTTTTTAACTTCAGTAACAATTTCGGCCAATACATCAGCATCTCCTTCAAGGCGGACGTTTTCGCTGTTTCCTATTTTAACGATGGCCGTAATGGAACCACTTACCGCAACACTAGTGAAATTGCTTACTTGCCTGTCTTTGTCTTGACGCAAAGCAGCCTTCCCATTTATATTTTTAATGGAGTCAGCGTTAGCGCCAACCGTGCACAGTAATAATGCCAGGCCTAATACTTTAGTTATTGTTTTCATGATTCTGATCAGTTTATCTTTATATAAGATGCATCTTAAACCTAAAAGTTGCATCCTCAGTTAAATTATTTTGCAATTTCCGTTTTCACATAGAAGTTAGGGTCAATTTCAACCTGTGCTGCAGTAAGTCCTGTAGCGACTTTAACCGTTTGCCAATCTGCCGTAGGGCGGAGCAGGCTGTATTTGTCTTTTTTAAATTTCACTTTTACCGGCATGTCAAAACCATTTACAGTAGCTTTCCAACGGTAAGAAAGTTTATTTCCATTGATTTTGTATTCAAATACTGGAATTTCTGTATGACGCAGGTACTGGTCGAAAACCTTGTCGAGCTTAAGGCCACTTTGTTTGCTCAGGTATTGTTCAATGGTAGCCGTGGTAACTGTTTGGTGGTAAAAAGTTTTGTTCATTCCCCTTAAAATAGATTTGAACTTTTTATCATTGTTTAGGAGTTGACGGATAATGTGGACCATATTTGCCCCTTTATAATACATATCGCCAGAGCCTTCTTTATTTACACCATAT
>NZ_JAZQPU010000011.1:0-28133 GCF_045628745.1 Pedobacter sp. | reverse complement strand
CCACAATGGAATTATCTTCATTTGCAGGTCGGCTTGCGAGATATCTCGAGCGCATACTACCAGAAAACTGACCAAGTTGTTTAACACTCAGCCCACCAGCGAAAGTAAATTTGGGTGCCAATGGAATAAAGTTTTCACCCGATGGGTCATCCAACGATCTGCCGTGTGTATAAGTGGCATCTCCATTTAAAAACAACCAGTTGGTCAACTGGTAACGCAGGCCAAGGTCAACGCCTTTTCTGGCTGTTCTTCCGCCTGGCTCTACCACACCCTCGTCGCCCACATAAACAAATTCTTGCTGTAGGTATAAATACCATAGCGCAGCATTCACAATAAGGCGATCAAGGGGCTTCCAGCTAACACCTAAATCTGCACCATAGGCTGCTGGCAATATTTTATACCCTTGTTGAGCAACCACTACACGAGTATCATTACTGTGGAAACCTTTGCCTAGTTTCAAAAAGAACTGAAGATCTTTGCTTTGATTGTATAGAAAGTTAAGCTTAGGACTCAGGATTGATTGCTGCTGGCTTGACTTTTCTCCTCCATTTAAAAGATCTGAGTAGCTAAAGTTAAGAAAATCAACCCTAATTGAAGGATTAATCATCAATTTACCTAGTTCATAGCTCGCATTTAAAAAACTGTAGCCATTAGCCTCATTTACGTTACCCAGCATAGAAGTTTCAAGTGTTGTTGTACGATTGAGGGTATGAGAAAGCTCTAAATCATTTACATCGTCATAGCGCAAACCCACACCAGCCTGCAAGGTTAATTCTGAATTTTTAAAGCTATATTTTTTATTCAACAAAGATTCAAAACCTGCTATATTTCTGTTATCCTTCTGGCGGATCTGGTCGCCGTTTACCGGATCGTTTAAAAAGAAAGTGAAGTTGGAATACAGTTCAAATTTATACCTGCTATAAAAGGCTGAGCTCTCAAGCCAGGTAGCTGAATTAAAATACTTATGATACTTGACATTCAGGTTACTTCTACTGGTTTCGCCACCTTCATTACTGTCAATTGCACCAAACCTGGTAATCAGCCCTTCATCAACAGCACGCTGTGGAATTTGTCCGGAGGCATTCCATTTGCTCGTAAAGGTTGATGCCGTGATGGAAAGCTTGTCTGAATTGGCAAAGTTAACCGTGTATTTACCAAAGAGATTAAGTCTTTTGAAATCCTGTGGGGCTTCAAAATAACCGTCTGTCTTAAGGTAATCAGCTGCAAAATATGCCGCTTGTTTAGGGGTATTTAATAAATTAAATAAGCCTAAGGCTTTATATGTGTTAAATTTACCCCCCTCTAAGGTGATGCTACTGTTATCCAGGCGTTCTTTAGTTTCAAAGGCAACATAACCAGCAGTAGCAAGATTTCCTTTATTGGCATGGTATGGCCCTTTATCAAAGTCTATCTGACCTACTGTTTCGGGGATCAAAAAATGAAGATCTGCATAGCCCTGACCATGACCGTGGCTCACCATGTTTACAGGCATCCCATCAACCGAAATATTGATATCTGTTCCATGATCAAGATCAAAGCCTCTTAAAAATAGTTGTTCTGCTTTTCCGCCACCGGCATGCTGACCAATAAAAAGGCCGGGAACTTTACGCAGCAATTCCTGTGAAGAGCTAACCGGATTGGTTTGAAGATCTATGGCAGCAACTGAAGAAAGGTGGTTTATACCTTCTGAAACAACTACCTCGTTAAGTTGAAAAGCTGAAGAAAGTAAGCGAATAGTTTTTTGATCAGTGCTATAGGGAACAATAATTGTTTGATAACCAATATGACTTACTTTGATAGAATCACCTGTCTTGTTATTTTTAAGCACAAAAGCACCTTTTTCATCTGTATGTGCATGGTTTCCATTTTTTGTATTCAGAAGATACACATCTTTTAGCGGAATAGAATTACTTTTTGAGAATATATTACCTTTAAAATCTTGTGAAAATGCATGTTGGAAAATTAAGAGACAAATAAATGAGAGGTAAATTTTCTTTATATAATTCATGCCGACCTTTAACGATGATTATGGTTATTAATGGGCGCAAATGTATTACTATAAATGGATTTAACAGATGATTATAATATTAATAAACAGAAACCAAGTGAAATAATTGGTCTAGCCATCGCCATGCCTTACCTTATTTAGTGATGAGCAATAAATAAGGGCAAATCCAAACTACTCATTAAAGTATCAGCCATACTTCTTTTTACCCATCTAGAGAATCCGCTTCTTCTATAAGCTCCTAAAACCACCAGTTGATGAGCACCTGTAACCTTTAAGTGTTCGATAATCGTTTCTTCTGCCTCACCACTTAACAAATTATAGGTTATGTCAGTAAATCTGCGTTTCATAAAATTCCTCATCAGTTCGGTGTCGGGTGGTGTAAACGCCTTTGTATTTTCATTAACAGTAAGCACTTCAATGGGCATATGATGCCAGTTTTCTAATAGATAACTAAACATTTTGATGGCATAAAGAGAGGATGGTTCTTCGTCATATAGAAATACAATTTTCTTAACATCCTGATAATCATCAGGGACAACTAATACAGGACATTGGATACCACTTAATAATTCTTTAATAAATCCCGTGGGCTCCTGACGATCAGCATGACTGAATTTTTCACGTTTATTGATCACAATCATATCGGCAAACATACTTTCATAATGAAGCTCAAGTAGCGGAAGACTATGGTCACGATGAATGGAAAAGTTAATTCCTGCACTATGGCAGGTTTTTTCAAATTCCTCTACAGATTTAGCTCTTAATTGCTCATCCTGTTTATCCAGTTCCTGAATAGTCAGCTCTGAATAAGGTGTTGTTTTAATCACTTTGGCAAGATTATAGCTCCGGTAAAAAAAAGCATCAAGAAATACACCTGTCAGATGACCATTCTGAAGTCGGGTGAGTTCAATTGCATATTTCAGTGTACCTTGACATAGTTTAAAACCATCAAAAACAGCAAGAATCTTTTTCATAAACCTTGATTTAGATTTAAAGCATATTAGCTATTTAACTGTGTTAATGTATACCTGTCCTTATTTCCAAGATTAATTGAGTGATTGTAAATGAGCAGTGCGCTGACAGACTACACCTAAAGTTACTAATTATCAATCACTTAAAGAATGATAAACATCACTATTTAATCATTAAAATTGAGCTTAATCTGCCAATAAAACAACGTCATCCACATGACAGAAAGCATTTGCTATCCCCTCTGCTAAGAATCCAATCTCAACTTTTCCATTTTTAATCCTGATCTTTTCAAGCCTGATGAATTGCCAGGTGGGATGTGGATTTTTAAAGCTCAGCACAAAGTTTTTACCAGCACTTTTTGCATACATTTCAAGCGTATTAAAGCCTTTGCTATTCTTCACTTTTGCGGTTAAGGTATAAAATCCATCAGGAAGTTTAACGTAGGGGCTTGAACTGACCATTTGAGAAACCTTTCTTTTAAAGTTGATGTGATCGCTGATCTGCAGACTTTTCTCGCCGATCACTATTTTGCGGTCAGCCTCCGTATTGAAATGATTCAGCGTCGGTGAAAGTGTATCAGTTACAATTTTATTCCCTTTAAGTACAGTAGAAAACCAACCCGTCAACTGCTCTTGCACAGGCTTAACCATACTGGGAATCCGTTTTCTGTCGGCTTCAAAGCTTCCATTTTTAATGTAATTATTGTCTTTGGCAACACTCCACATACCTGATTTCACATCAAGATTCCAGGAGCTGAGCGAATTAAAATAAGGCTTTTCCTCTTTGAAAGATAAGGGCAGCCATTGGTTAAAACCTAATCCGTTACCTGCAAAATTTGCCCAGCGATCGCCACAATAAAGTACGGTTTCCTGCTTGCTTCCTTTGATTGTATAAAAGAACCCCGTTTGAGAGATATGTGCATAATCATCACTTGCACCCTCCATCACCAGCATCTTGTTCGTTGGGGTGTAAGGTCCTCTGATTTTGTCTGCTACAAGGTAGTAGGCATGAGAAGCATCCCAACCATATATGTTGGAGGCAGCCATGTAAAATTTGCCTTTGTATTTAAACATGCAATTTCCTTCACGGCTCTCTCCCTGGAAGATCATGGTGCAATCTAACAGAGTGACCATACCTTCATTCATACCTATTTCAGACACATAGATTTTGCTCCTGCCCTTTCCATAAGAATAAACTAAATAAGATTTACCAGTATCTTCATCTGTGAAAACGGTTTGATCGCCGGTATTGGAAGTGCCGATCCTTGAAGTCATATCCAGCTCCTGATGCCAGTCAAAATTGCCTGTAGGCGAAGCTGCAAGGGTAATCAATACCCGAGGGCCATGTTGAACAAACATGGCATATTTGTTCAATTCTTTAACATAAGCCACGCCTAACCGGCCCACCCATGTTGGTCTTTTACCCAGCTTTGCCAAATGCTCTTTGGTAAAAACATTCCGTTCAAAAGTCCAATCCACCAGGTTCGTTGAGCTGTAACAGGTTACGGCTTCAAATGTATCTTTTGAATGGGTAACCGATGGATCAGCCTGGTAAGCCGCAGCTTCTTTGTAATGAACGCCGTACCAGTAATACTTTTGGATTCCTGTAACTGGGTCTGGGAATTTAAATATTCCACCACCCTGGCTGTAAATAGGTTGACCGGCTGTGGTATTCCAAAAAACATCGTTTTTAATATTGAGCTGCTGTGTTTTTGTAAGATGAGATGGTTGTGCTTTAATTGAGCTGCTAATTCCCGAAACGAATATCAGTAATACAAGGAAGAAGGTGATTTTCTTGATTATCCGATCTACAATATAAGCAGATAATTTTTCAATAAATGTCATTGATTACATTGGTTTAGGGGTGTTCATATCTAGCAAAAAAAAAGGGGAAAAAGACCAACTTAAGTGGTTGGTCTTTTTAAAGCCAAGTTCAAATGCGTAAGCGCTCCAAAATGCATAGCGTCTTCAGCAAGAACATGGTTAAAATAAGCGATGGCTTTGTCTGTTTCCTGTAAACCCAGCAAGCCCAACCCAGAAATGTATTTGCAATGTATTTCATTTCTCTTGTTCAAATCAGCTTCAAAGATCAGCAGATCAGGAAGCGATACAGCGAAATAATCTATTTTAATTTCTTCGTGGAGGTGATCATCCCCATACTTAATTAAATTACTAAACACCTGGTTAGCACGATGGAGGTTGCCTAAGCGCCTCCATGCAAGTCCCTGATAAAATATTTGATCAGGCTGCTGATCATTATAAAATAAGGCTGCTGAAGGCTCGTCAAGACCAATGGTGGCCTTATTGAAATATGCCATTGCCCTTTGATCGTCATTCAATCCTTCATAGGCCACGCCTAGCCAGTAAAACACATCATTTTCCTGTTTACCAAATAATTTGCCTTCACCAAGATGGTGAGGGTATACTTGTGCCTGATCCAATAATGTGATGGCCTGCCGGTAATCTTCTTCCTTAATACAGGCTTTCGCTAGCTCTACCAGGCTATATACATACTGTCCGGATGCTTTGCCTTCGCCACCTTCCCAGGGGTGAAATTGCCTGGTTTGAAGAAGATGCAGCGCATGATCGTGCTCGGCCTTGAAATTGTGCAAGGCTATTCTTTCCAGGTATAAATCATCGCGTTGACAGCACACCTCCTTGTTTTCATCTAAAAAGGCAATGCGCGCTTCGGGAGATCTGTTTAACTTTTTATAGAGCTGGTCTAACTCCATCAAAATTCGTGCATCTGTTGGATCAAGTGCAAAAGCCCTTTCAAAATACGCTAGCGCCTGGTCAGGATCTTTCAGTTTATTATAACTCGCAATGCCAAGGTTTCTTAGTGCTGTAGGAAAATTCCCATCACGTTCTACTGCGAGCTGCCAATAAGTAATGGCATCTTCATACTGACGTTTATCGTAATACAAATTCCCCAGGTAATAAGGCGCCCTGGCATCATCAGGATGAAGAGTCATAGCCAGTTTTAATATGGTGATCTCCTCCAGACGATTGGGGAAACAGAGGTAAGAATCAGCATTTGCAGCTTCTTTAAAATAAGCCAATGCCCCTTGATCGTTGCCAAGTTGATGATCAAACCAGCCCAGGTAATAGTATACAAGAGGGTTTGATCCCGTTTGTTTAACGGCAGACTTCAATAAATCAGCTGCTTCGTTATATAATCCGGCAGTAGCATAATCTAATGCATATTCAATGAAATTCTGCTCATAGCCTCTTGAAAGTTTTAACAACTCGGCCAGTGCATTGCTCTTCCCTTCAATATTCCCTATTTGAGCAAACGCCAAAGAAGATTCATATAAGGCACCCAGGTTAAACGGATCTCTTTCAAGTGCCAGACTACAAACCGTAAGTGCTTTTAAAGGCTGCCCCAATTTTCTGTGAGCAGCAGATTTAACTACATAGGCCTTGCTATTGCAAGCATTACAATCAATAGCCAGTGTAATGTGACTTAAAGCGAGTTCATATAGTCCCCTTGCCAGATCAATTTGTGCCACGGAAAAATAGCCAGATGCTCTCCATGCATTTCCCCAGGTGGCTTTATAAAAGGATTTGTAAGCTTCAGCAGTTTGATTCTGAAACCTCAGACTCAGCCCTAAATTATAATAAGGCTCTGTGTCATATGGATTAGCATTTCGCTGAACACTGGTTTCAATAGCCTTTCTAAAGTAAGTTTCACTTTTCTGGAATTGCCCTCTTCTGAGGTACCATACACCCAGTGCATTATTACTACGGATATCTTTCGGATCTCTTTTTAAAGCTTCCTCATAATATGGAACCGGACTATAGGTAGCATGCCTGTACTGTTCAAGGTGTTGCCCAGTGAGAAACAGCTGTTCATTATTCTCCGTGTCTTCAGGAGCAAGTGCAGGCTTTGCCGGTTCAGGGATGTCATTTTTTTGGTTCAAAGCTGGCTCATACCTGATCAGTTCCTGCCCCCATGCTGCGCATACAGTTACCAAAAATTGATCTTCATCCCATAGCGGATCTACAGAAAGTTTTTGCACATACACCTCTTTTGGATCCATGCTAAGCTGATCATTCCATAACAATTGATCTTTGTGATAAAGCTTCACACTAAGATCCGTTTGAATTGAAGTAACATATATTTTCAAGATGACCTGATCATCAACTTTATCAATAGCCAGCAAGATATCTTTTGTTGCATTCTTTACCATGCCCAGTTCTTTATAAGGCATAAAATACTGGGTAAAAGACTTTTCCTCGTTGGGCATTAGCCAGGTAAAATCGGGCTGGTTGTCAGTGAACATACCCGTCATCAATTCAATATAGGGGCCATCTTCGTCTGTCAGGTTTCTATCCCATGCTTGTCCAAAATCGCTATGCCCCCATGTCCATTGCTTTTTACCCGGTGACACGTGGTGATTAGCTACATGAAGTAATCCTCCTTCGCTGTCATTTTCATATCCACCCACAAAATCATATTCAGAATTAATGGCCATATAGGAAGTAGGCACAGGAATATTTTTGTACATCGAGATGTCTGTACCAGGTGCATAGTCTACCTTATAATAGGTACCAGTAGCAATAGGAAAGGTAGATACATCACGTTTTCCATGGTCGAACACGGCATTTACATCTGGTGGAAAAACAGATTGATAGTGATCGTTAACTTTCACTGCCGGATTTGCCCACCAAAGAAAGGTTTGAGGAAGAGCAGTTCTATTTAAAAGCTTTGCTTTGATCTCAATATAGGCTTTCCCAGGATGTAAGGTAAATCCTGCCATACCCTTTGTATGGAACATTTGTTCAATCTCATTTACCCAAACAGTTTTACTGCCATCTTCGTGCTCTTCAATTTTATAATCAATAGGATCAAATGTACTTGGACGGTGATGCTGTGGCCAATTAAACTCAATTCCTCCAGAAATCCATGGCCCTGTAAGCCCTACAAGAGCAGGTTTAATCACCTGGTTGTAGTAGATAAAGTGTCGTTCCTTTATTTTATCATAAGCCATCTGAATTCTGCCACCCAATTCAGGTAAAATCATGACCTTGAGGTATTCGTTTTCCAGGAATAAAGCATTGTAAGCCTTATCCTGTTTTTCATCATAGATTTTTTCAATTACAGGATGAGGATAAACCGCACCGCTGCTACCCTGATAAATTCTTTTTTCAAAAAACATCGGATTCTTTTCAGGTTTACCAACTCCATAAGTTGGTATAACAACCTGCTCCTCCCAAACGTTTACATAGTTTGATGTATTCATGTGCTAATACAGTATTTTGTGAGTTTAATCCTCGTTAATGTTTGATTAAGTTTTCTTCGAGCTCTTCAAGTGTCTGTCCTTTAGTTTCTTTCACTTTATATTTAACAAATAAGAAGCCGAGGAAGCAAATGACAGCGTAAAGGTAAAAAGGACCAAAAGTCCCAATTTCCTGGGCCAGGATGGGGAAGGTAAATACCAGGATAAAATAAGCGATCCAGAGCGATACAATGGCCACAGAAGATGCAGCCCCCCTGATTCTGTTAGGAAAGATCTCAGAAATAACTACCCAGGTTACAGGTGCTAAAGAAGAACCATACAATGCAATGGCCAACAGCACAAAAATTGATACTAACCCTGTGGCCGCCTGTTGCTGCAATAAAGCTGCGAGTATAATATAGATAACAGCTAATCCAATAGATCCATAGAGCATTAATGGTCTCCTGCCCAGCTTATCGATTTGCCACATTGCAAAGAGTGTAACCAGCAGGTTTACTACGCCAATAGATATGGTCTCAAATAGTTGCTGATTTAAATCTGCACCAACAGATTCAAAAATAGTGGAAGTATAATTGAAAACCACGTTGATCCCACATAGCTGCTGAAAGACTGCAAGGGTAATACCTACAACAATAGCCGGACGAACATCCTTTTTAAATACAGCTGCATAAGATTGTTTACCCGAACCAGAGAGCGAACGGCTGATATCAGCTATGGTTTGGTCTACGAAGCTTTGCGAACCAATTTTGCGGAGCACAGCTTCGGCATGATCTTTTTTCCCCACCGTTGCAAGCCACCTTGGGCTTTCAGGCAGCCAAAGGATACCTGCAAAAAACAAAAGGGATGGAATTACACCTAAACCAAACATCCATCGCCAGGCTTCTGGTCCAAAATCTGCCAGGTAATAGTTGACCACATTGGTTACCAGTATACCGGTTACAATAGTCAATTGATTGATAGCCACGTTTCGCCCCCGTATAGCTGCAGGTGAGATCTCTGCGATATACATAGGGCTCAACATCGATGCCATCCCCACCCCTATTCCTGCAGCAAAGCGCATGGTTACAAAAAAACTCAGGTTGGATGAGAGGGCCATTCCAATAGAGGAAATGGCAAATATCAATGCAGAAACCATGAGGCCTGGTTTCCTCCCAAATCTGTCAGCCAGATTCCCTGCTAACAAGCAGCCTACAATACAACCTAGCGCAAGTGACCCTGTAAGAAATCCTTCCCACCATGCATTCAAGTGAAAGGTACTCCGTAAAAAAGGAAGTGCTCCTGAAATCACAGCAAAATCAAATCCAAATAGATACCCACCAAGTGCTGAAATAAAAGAAATACCAATAATATAAGAATGATTAAATTTAGGTGTCATAGCAGCGCCCCGGGTTCAAATAGTTTATAAATGGTAATGATGAAATCAAAAATAATTATTTTAAATGGAGGATAGAATGGACAGAATTATACTAAGAATGGACTTTTATACCATCTGTACCATTTATTTTTTGCTACCTTCAAACAAAATATCCTCAACTATATTATGGCACCGATGATAAGTGAATATTAATAATGATGATTGAAGAACAACCGAAGTGGAGTGTAAAAGAAGGCTTTATAGGTCAGAAAATGATTGTCCTGCCCCCAAACGTCAAAGAATCAATCTTGAAAAACGAGCTAATCAAACGCTTATACATCACTGCCATAGGTTATTATCCGCATGCGATCCTCCATGGAAGACAAAGAAAAATGGGTTGCGACCAATATATACTTTTATACTGCGTTGCTGGTCAGGGTACAGTTAATATTGATCAAACTACTTTTAAGCTTAAACCCAATCACTATACCATCATACCCAAAAACGTTGCACATCAATATAGTACGACCGAAAAGGATCCATGGACAATCTACTGGATTCATTTCGCCGGTGAAAATGCAGACCTCCTCTACCAAAGGTTTGCTGAAAACAAATTACAACCTGTATTTACAGCTTTTGATGAACGCAAAATTAGATCGTTTGAAATTATGCTAACCCTGTTGGAACGTAATTTCGAACTTAAAAATCTGGAAATCACTAACCTTAAATTGCAGGATTACCTTTCTAATTTCATTTATGAAGATGAAATTAATCCGTCATATGTGGTAGAAGATGCCATATCCAATTCTATTTCCTATATGAGAACAAACATTACGAAGGACTTCTCTCTTAAGGACCTGGCTAAAGAGCAGCATTTATCTGTCACTCATTATTCGAGACTATTCCTGGCAAAAACAGGTCGTTCGCCGAAACAATACTTCAATGAGCTTAAAATCCAACAATCATGTCAGCATCTTTACTTCAGCAACCGAAGTATTAAAGAAATATGTATGGAGATTGGCTTTGCAGACCCCTTTTATTTCTCCAGGCTGTTTAAAAAGGTAATGGGGATTGCACCTGCGAGCTACAAGAATCAGTGCAAAAAATCGTAATTTGAAGATATTACATGCGTGATTTATTATACAAGTTTAACCTTAAATAGTATGCTAAAATGAAAGTGCAGAATATGATGACAGCAATAATTATTACTACACCTGGCAAAGCCGAGGTATTAAAAGCAGAGGAAAGAGAAGTTCCAGTTATAGGTAAAAATGAGGTGCTAATTAAAGTGAAAGCTGCGGGGATTAATCGTCCAGATGTGATACAGCGGCTAGGAAAATACCCTGCACCTCAAGGGGCGCCAAAGGATATACCAGGACTAGAAGTAGCCGGGATTATTCAAGAAATAGGTGCCAATGTGAAACGCTGGAAAGTGGGAGATGAAGTATGTGCTTTAGTTGCTGGTGGTGGTTATGCAGAATTTGTTAATGCTGACGCTGATGTTTGTCTTCCTATTCCAAAAGGATTTAACTTTATTCAAGCAGCGGGCTTACCTGAAACCATATTTACGGTTTGGAGTAATGTGTTTCAAAGGGGTAATTTACAAGCAGGTGAATCTATATTAATTCATGGAGGCAGCAGTGGCATAGGCATTACCGCTATTCAGCTGGCCAAATACTTTGGCGCGCATGTTACGGTAACGGTAGGCTCTGATGAAAAGGGCCAATATTGTTTAAACCTGGGTGCAGATTCCTTCATTAATTATAAAACACAGGATTTTGAAATAGAACTAGCAGAACGACAGGTTGATGTGATACTTGACATGATTGGTGGCGACTATTTCGATAAAAATCTGAATGTACTTCTTCCTGAAGGCAGGTTGATTTATATCAATAACATGAAGGGAAATAAGGTATCCTTAAACTTGGCAAAGGTCATGCAAAAACGCCTCACCATTACAGGGAGTACATTAAGAAGTAGAGAATTATCTTTTAAAACCAGCCTGGCAGTAGCCATCTATGATAAGGTGTGGCCAGTACTGGAATCTGCTCACTTTAAACCGGTGATTTTTGCCACCTTCGCTTTAAAGGATGCAGATAAAGCTCATGAATTAATGGAGACTAGCCAGCATATTGGGAAAATTATTTTAGAGGTAGATTGAGGTAAATAATAAAGAACATACTATCAATTTCTTTGGGTCGACTTCAATGCCACGCCATTCACTGTTACGTTCTCTAAACTAATACCTTCATATTTACTATTGAATCCTGGGGTTCTAGCAGTTACGTTTATATCCTTTAAAATAATACCAGAGACAACATCATTCTGGTTTCCTTGCATCTCCCCTAATTGATTACAAGTTACGTTAATGTTTTGCAATTTAATATTCCTCACTGTAGCAAAAGGAATCTCTTTACTGCCGTCCATATTAAAAAACTGCTTCCACGGGTTCATGGAAATGACAGTACCGCAGGTTCCAGTGATGTTTTCCACTGTAATATCTTCATAGATCTGGAAAGTATCAGGGCGTATCTTCAGTCTCAAAATTGGTGTATTGTTTTCGACTTTACAGTTCCTAAGAACTAGATTTTTAACGTGGATGCATTCGCTGCCAATGGTTACCGTGCCGTGAGAAGGACCGAAAGTACAGCCTTCAATCAAGATATCTTCTACGATGCCGTTATCTGCCTCTTTATGTGCAGTAGGTCCTTTTCCACCTTTAATGGCAATGGCATCATCATTTACTGAGATATAGCAATTGCGAATGATCACATTTCTACACACATCAAGATCAATACCATCGGTACTTGGCGCGGGAACAGGATGATAAGGTGAGCGGATATCACAGTCCTCAATAATTACGTTATTGCATTGGTAAAGATGGGTAGTCCAGAAGCCAGAATTAATCAGCTTTACCTTCTCTATTTTTACGTTATCACTGCCCCAGATAAAAATGAGTCTTGGACGGTGAACTTCTAGATTAGTTACCGGTTGCTTCAATTTAGCACCTTCCTCGCGACGAGCCCAGAATGCTTTCCAAAAACGCAAACCATTACCGTTAATCGTGCCGGGGCCTGAAATTACAAAACCATTAACCTTGTAGGCATTGATTAAAGCAGCATAATAAGGGAGGCTTTTTCCTTCCATACGTGAAGGGATCAGAGGATAATTAGCAATATCATCCGATCCTTTCAGTACAGCACCTTCCAATAAGCGAAGGTTTACTTTGGCTTTGAAAAACAAGGCACCCGTTAGAAAAACACCCTTTGGTACAACGATGGTCCCACCCCCTGATGAATAAGCTTTGTCTATCACCTTCTGAATAGCCTTCGTATTGAGCTTATTGCTATCTGTTTTAACACCGTATTTGGTGATTACGTAATCTTTTGCATTCACGGATACTACCGTAATCGCCAGGCAGAGAAGTATAATTAGTCTTTTCATTATTTACCAATTTTAAGTATTATAATCTTCTAAAATTGGGGGTATCATCTTTTTTACAATAAATTAAAAGCCACTATCGTCTAAAGCGAAGGTATTTTTACGTTCTTTCCATTTACCTTTTGTAAAATCAGGGAACTTTTGCGGAGCATTACCCTCGGCAATAGATTTTTCAGAAAGGGGCGTAATTACGCTCATGGTTAAAGAATCATAGATGTCAATCGGTGTTTGTTTCTTTTGTTTTACCGCTTCTACAAAAGCATTAAACACAAACCAATCCATACCCCCGTGACCTGCACCATCAGCAAACTTTTCGTATTTTTTCCACAGTGGGTGGTCGTACTTTGCAAACCATTCACTCGCTTTATCCCATTCATCGTAGCTTTTAGATTTCCCTTCGATGTATACAGCATTAGCAACATCCATCCACAAACCTTCTGTACCCTGCACCCTGAATCCAAGAGAATATGGACGTGGTAAATGTGTATCATGACTCAGCATCACCGTTTCACCATTAGCACAGTTAATCATTGTGGTGGTTACATCACCATTTTTAAAGTTAATCTTAGCGTTTTTATTTCCTGGAGATACTTTGTCGATATAGCTATTCAGTCCTTTTGATTTTGAAGAAAAGGACACCAGGTTAGTAAAACTATTGCCACGGTTAATGTCGATATAATTCATGATCGGGCCAGCACCGTGGGTTGGGTAAATGTCGCCATCACGATCCACATTCCATTGTGTGCGCCATTGTGCTTCCCCTACAGTTTGAGGGCCAAACTCAGCACCTTTACCACTAAAATTTTTGCCATCATTAAACAAAACGCCACGAAGATCATGTTGGTAACCACCTTCCAAATGAATAAGCTCGCCAAAAATATTTTGTCGGCACATATTTAAAGCAGCCATTACATCCCGGCGGTAACATACATTTTCCAAGGTCATATAAGGCACGTTAGTCTCTTCATATACTTTAAGTATTTCCCAGTGATCTTCTTCGGTGATGCCGGCAATAACCTCGCAACCCACGTATTTACCTGCACGCATGGCATCGATGGACTGTTCCTTATGGAACTGCCATGGTGTAGCAATAATTACCCCATCAATATCTTTACGGGCAAGCAATTTTTTGTAGGCATCAAGTCCTCCTGTGTATTCAGCAGGAAGTTTCTTTTTAGCTTTTACAAACTGTTCACGACAATATTTAAGTGAGCTTTCCTGGGTATCACAAATGGCTACAATCTCAACATCTGAGCGAAGCAAACCCTCCCCAATATGGCCACGCCCACGAAGTCCTACACCTATATAACCCAGTTTAATTTTATCAGAATTTTTTGCGAATAATAAGCCTGAAGGCAATATTGTTAATCCTGCTATTCCTACAGCGGTATTTCTAACAAATTGTCTGCGATCCATAATTTTAATTTGATTAGTTGTTGATTAATTGTTCTATTTTTTCTGTATGATTGATCTCACGCCCTATTTTATGACCAATAAAGGCATAATATAGGATGATGAGGTATGATGGCACTAAAATAAAATAAGCATGTGTGGGATTGAGCAAATCTGCTAATAAGCCATAGCCTAATGGGACTATAGCACCACCAGCGATACCCATGATTAATAAAGAAGAGGCGATTTTGGTAAACCTGCCCAAACCGGCAAGAGCCATTGGCCATATTGCCGGCCAAACCAGTGCATTGGCCAAACCTAAAAGGGCTACGGCGCATACGGATACATAGCCAGTGGTAAAAATAATAACCAAAGATAGCAATACGCCTAAAGCTGCCGATAGCTTCATGGCTGTAACCTGGCTGAGGTATTTAGGGATACAAATGATGCCCACACCATAACCAACCAGCATTAGGATCAGGGTAATGGTGGTAAAGAACTTGGCGGTGCTTAAAGCAATTCCTTGTGTATTTGCGTAGCTGATGATGGTATCACCAGCAATAACTTCTACACCTACATATAAGAATATGGTAAGTACACCCAAAAGCAAATGAGGAAATTGCATGACGCTTGTTTTTTTACTATTGCTCAATGCCGTTGATTCGTCTTCCTGGTCGGTGTCTATTTCAGGCAAACTAGATTTGTAAATTAATAGAGCCAGTATTAAAAGAACCACTACAATGACTAAATAAGGCACAATAACGCGCGATGCCAGTTCATTTAAGGCGGCATTTTTAACTTCGGCAGTCATTACCGCCAGATTCTCCTTAAAACCATCCGCATTTTTCAGGGTTATGGCGCCTAAAATAATCGGTGCCAGGGAACCCGCCACCTTATTGCAGATCCCCATGATACTGATCCGTTTAGCTGCACTTTCTGGAGGACCCAAAATAGTAATATAGGGATTAGAGGCCGTTTGTAATAAGGCTAATCCAGAACCTTGAATAAATAATCCTAATAAAAATAGCCCATAAAAACGGGTTAATGCTGCAGGAATAAAGATTAAGGCACCTATTGCCATAATTCCTAAGCCTAAAGACATTCCTTTTTTAAAACCTGTGATGTTAAGTATCCGTCCCGATGGGATGGCCAGAAAAAAGTATGAAATATAAAAAGCAGTCGTAACCAGGTAAGCCTCAAAATTATTCAGCTCGCAGGCAAGTTTTAAATAAGGAATAAGAACTGAGTTTAACCAGGTGATGAAACCAAAGATAAAAAAAAGCATCCCTATAATGGTAATGGGACTAAGGGCAGATTTTTTCTGGTGTACTGTTGTTGCTTGCGACATTTGCTACGGGTTTAATGGTTAAATCTTTTTTAAATTGCTTACTGTATTCAATATGGTTTTTTGCATGACTGCAGCATTTGCATCCAACCTCTTCAGCAGTTGAAACTGTGCCCTTGCTCTTTGCAGGTTATGCCCTTCAAATTTGATCTTAAAATAAGTATCTCCATTGATATAATCCGTTAAAAACCTAACTGCCTGCATATAAGGCAGCAAAAGCACGCCTTTGAAAAGAGAGTTAATCTCTGCAACAGTTAAAAAGTTAGCTGCCGATTGGATATATCCTTCCGTATAGGCATCAAACAAGGGCATATTCAATTGAATTTTATTCAGATCAGCTTCATCCTCTGTAGAAGAATTAATGATGGTCCTGATGGCATCGCCAAAATCGTAGGCAACATAACCATCCATCACAGTTTCAAGGTCAATAACACATTGCGCCTCATCGTTTTTATCCAGCAGCACATTGTTAAACTTAGTGTCATTATGAATCACACGTTTTGGCAATAAGTCGACCTGGGCAGACTGTTGAAAATATTGCATCGCATCTGCATATTGTTTCACAATTTCCAGTTCTGGCGCAACAGATGCCAAACGGCCAAGCGGATCATTGGCGATGGCCTCCTCCAAATGCTGCAGGCGTTTTTGGATGTTGTGGAAATCAGGGATCACCTCAAACATTTCTCCAGGGGGTATATCCGACAACATTTCCTGAAACTTACCAAATGCCTTTCCTCCTTCATAAGCCTGCTTCGGCGTTTCTACAACATCGTACGTTTTTGTATCTTTCAAAAAGTAAAACATGCGCCAGTAATCACCAACACTGTCTTTATAGAAAAAATGCTGGTCATCTGTAGGGATCAAGGTCATCACTTCTTTAAGTGGATCGCCGTAACCACGTTCGGCTATTTTATTCTTCAGATGCTCGGTTACCCTTCGCATATTATCTGTCAGTTTCTCTACGTTGGTAAATATGCTGTGGTTGATGCGTTGTAACAAATAATCAGGACCATTTGCAGCTACATTCTTCAGAAAGAAGGTATCATTAATATGGCCAGATCCATAAGCTTTATACGAATCTCCATCAGCAGCACATTCAAAGTGCGAGATAACTTCAGGTATGTTTTTAGAACTTTGCACTATATCTATTCGTTATAATTTATCTTCAATTAACTCATATACAGGTAAACGATCTGCAGCCACCTCTATTTCAATCTTGACTGGACCTTTAACCTTTTTCCCAAGGTCGCTTTGCCAGGTTCCTTTTGGCAAATACACCACTTTGACATTTCCCGTTGCAACCATAGGAGCAACTAGATATTTACTGCCTAGCATAAATTGGCCTTGTATAGCTGCAAGTCCCTGGTCAGGAAATTCATATTCCATACTGCGCACCACAGGCTCGCCAGTTGTGGCTGACAATTTCACTAACTTCATAATATATGGTGTGTACTTGGCCCTGGTTTCCACCGCTTTCTTCACTGCTGCCAGGTTTTGTTTAGACAGCACCCGCCATGGTGCCACCGAAAACTGCATCATAGGCATTAATGCAGAGCATTGTGCAGAACGAACCAACAGCTGCTCATCCAATTTATCTCTACCGATGAATGAACCATATTCGCCACCACCAATCATATCAGGACAGGCAAACTGGTACCCTAGCAAGCCAGCCGTGGTGAGGTGTGGAATTAACTTTTGCAGGTCCTCCCAATTGTGTTTTTTATCGCGCAAGCGTTGAACCAAGGGTTCTCCCCCCATTTTCCACATGGCACGATACTCGTTAAGCGGATAGGATAAACCTATTTCACCCCATAACCTGCTGTGCTCATTTGGCGATACTTTTTTAAAAGACACACTGTTAGCAGCGTAAAATTCTGCATCACCTGCATCAAACTTAAAACCATCAAGGTGATATTGTTTCACCATATGGTCTAAACGCTCATGGAACCAAGTTTTCGCTTCTGGATTGGTAAAATCAAGTACAGCGCTGTATCCATTCCACCAGGGAATGATGGACGCTTTGCCCTCATTTTCAAGTAACAATAACTTTTTAGCCAGCAGCGTCCTGAACACTTCAGTGTCTGGAGACACAAAAGGACTTATCCAAAGCATGACCTTAAAACCCAGGTGATGTAACGTATCTATCATCGCTGTGGCATTGGCAAACCGGTCGGTACGGAAGTCGAAACGACCATAATAATCTGCCCAATTATCGTCAATCATTAAAACACCCGGTGGAAAACCGTTGTCAATTATAGCATGTGCATAACTTAAAATATCCTTCTGGTTCTGGTTGTAGGTCAACTCTATCCACGTATTGTATTGTGGTTGGCTAAAAAGCAAGGTATCAGGCAGTTTGTTTTGTGATGGAAAAAAGCGCGTGGCTGCATTTTGAAAAGCTTCACGCAGATTTGTACCGGCAGAATCAATAGTTAATGCCTTCGCATTACTGATCACCAACCTGCTTTTTTCAAATGTAAACGTAAAGGGCTCTTCGCTCCAAACAAACCTTCCTTTAGTGGACACCAATAATGGTGCTGCCTGATTGGTTCTGGTATCGCCATACAAATTCAGGCTGTATCCTTCTTTAAAGGGCATAAGATGGGCATCATTAACAGCTCCACCAAACCATTTTTCGCCCTCCTTAATTGTTAACGTAGTTTGTGCATACAGCTGTACAGTACTGGTGCATAACAACAAGGATAGAAATAATACTATTCTAGAACTCTTCATCATTAATTGCAGGATTATCAGTTCACTTTTAGACTATGGTTCAACTTATTGTATCCTGTAGTGGCTTCCCAAACATCATTATTAGCGAAACGGATGCTAAACTCTGGTCGTGTAGCTATACTTGCATAAGCGTCAGGAAGATGAAGTAGCAATTCATAATCGCCCGTAGGGAAATCACCCGGAATCTTAATTGTTTCCACTATTTTGTGATCTCCAGAATACCACTTCCGTACATCTGTTACCAACTCAAATGTTTTTAACTCACCAGTTTCGGTATGGCGAAGGATGAGTTTCGCCGGACGTTTGTTGTATGGGGAAGCATAGCCTACATTTTTTATATTCAGCGTAAAGCTGAGGTCAGTACCCCTAACTACATTATCAGGCAAAACTGCACTTTGCAACACAAAACGGTAACCTAGGTTACGCTTAATGTTATCCATACAGCCACCATCCTGCCAATCGTTGTTAACCGCTGTATTGTAATGTGCATTGATGAAACTGTAATGCAGGTCTGCAAATTCGGCCTGTATTTTACCTGCAGGCTCACAATCATTGCTCGGACTAAAATCATCAGAACAGGTTTCTCCGCCAACCACTACAAATTTACTATCTGCTTTAAAATAGTCTTTCAAGGCAGTCAAAACAGTGCCATTAGATGCACGCGGCGAAGCGCTGTTTCCATAATCTTCATACGTACCGAAATCATTAACACTGGCCATAAAGCAATCGTTATGGTAACCCAGTCGCGCAATTTCTGTTTCATTAAAAGCACCGCTTTCTGTTAAAGGTGCTGAAGTGAGTAAAGAATTTACACCATAAAGATACCGCTGTTTCAATTGCGGATAACGCAGCTGTACCATCCTGTCAGAAGGCACAGCATCAAGCATCGCTTTGATCACCTCTATCCTATCCTTCCAGTTGTTGTCTGTTAGTTTTCCCTGTGAGCCATTTAAGGAAGCATCACCAAAGAAATCGCTGTAATATTGTTCTCCCCAGGTACCAATAAAACCCAGCTGTACACAGGCAATCACATCAGCATTATCGCGTAACAGTGGTTTTAACTGTGCAATATGGCTAAGTATAATGGCCTTTGGTGCATCACCATACTCCGGACAAATGAAGCCCTCAGGACAGTTGCCCGGCTTAGCTGTAGCGGTATAGACAAAACGGGGAATCAGCTTAACGCCTGCCGCCCGTGCAGCATCAAAATCTTTTTTAAGATTGGTCAGGAAGTTTGCTGATATGGCAGTGTTCACTACATTATCTAAAATATAATATCTGAATACAAGAGTACTTGACACCTGATAATTGGCACTTTGCACCGTTTGTGGCACACGATAGGATTTCAATTCTGCCTCGTTCAGCACGCTGTAATCACTGGAATGTGTTTCAGAATAGCGATAGAAGCCCCGCTCGGGATTGGGAAAATCTTCATCGCTTTGCGTATAATTTACATTTACACGCTCTACCTGTACCAGGTTTAGCTCCTTGTCTTTACATGAAAAAGCCATGAGCATAACCACTAACGAAACGCTTAAGGCATACCTTGAATTATTTTTTATCATCATCAGAAATTTATAATTTAAAAAAGATGTTTCGTTTATAAAGCCAGTAACACAAGCCCCACTCGGCAAGCAAGGTGGCAACAGCAGAAATTAGAGCAGCAAGGCCCAGCGGCACGTTTAAAAATTGATGCAATAGGTCACCAGTAAAAATGGCCACTTTATCGTTGAGCCATTGCATGCCTACGGTTTCAAAAAACAAGTAGATGAATATGGCGTTCATTCCCACCACCGTGAAAACCCAGGCATACTTGATATTTTGTTTGACATCAACCAGCCAATATACCGCAGCCAGAATCAACAATACCCATCCCACAGAGGCAAAAATGAAAGAACTTATACTGATGCGCTTGATAATGGGCGTTACTCCAGAAAGATCCAAGGAAAAGCCAATGAGCAAAGCGATTATACCGGCAAGCAGCAATGCTTTTATTTTATAGCCAATAGCATTTTTAGAAATCAACAGCTTTCCTGCTAATACGCCCCAAATGGTATGTGCAGATGTAGGAATGCAATTAATGGCTACCCACCCATCGCTGTTGATTTTCCCCATTAACAAAGTATCCATATAAGCACCAAAATTGTGGCCCATCACAAATGGCTCACTAAATCCAGGTAAAAGTATCAGCCGATAGGCCAGCTCTGTAAGTAAAAGCAAACCAAATGAAAATGCAATTTGCCATAGGTAGGATTTTTCTATAACGAGGTAAGCAACAAGAGTGGTAAAAGCTAATTGCGTTAACACGTTCCACAGTTCCCAAACGGGTTTTCCTGCATACACACAGTGCAGCGCCACTCCGCATATGAAGAGCTTCAGGCTTCTCGACAAAATATGGGGCATATTGCTCTGCCAGCTTTGCCCTTTCGCTAATTTTCTGCTGTAAGAGATAAACATTGCTGCACCCGCCATGAACATAAATGCCGGTTGCACCAAATCCCAGAAACGCAGTCCATGCCAGGGATGATGAAAAAACTGATCAATGAGCCCGCCCATGGGTTGCGCAGGATCGACGTGTTTTATCGCTTCATACAGTCGGCAGCTTTCGCCGCAAAGCAGGATCATAATGATGCCGCGCATCACATCCAGCGATACCAGGCGCCCACTGGCTGACCGGGGAGCATTTGTACTTTCTACCATGAGGATTTGGATATTTACTCGCCCATGTCTAAGAAGAAACTCGAACTTCCATCATCTGGTGCACTTCCTAAGGCGAGCGACCAATCGCTTTTAGTGGCCTGCATACCTATACGTAAACCTGTTCCTGTTAAGCCTTTAAGCTTGCTTCGGGAAATACGCATTTCAAATTTCAACAGTCCCCCTTCTTCTTTAACTGTACCTACCTGGTAAAATTCAGCTATTGACTGTGGTTTATAGTTGCCGAAATTATTCTGATCGGCTCCTAAAAAGTAAAATGGATCAAACCAGTCTTGTAGTACTGCCCCTTCTAACAATATATCATAACCGCCATCTGTAAAAGTTCCGGTTAAAAGCCCTGTTCCCGCGTTATTATCACTGTCAATATAGAAGTCAAAAATATCACCATCTGCCTTCTTTCTGGTTGTTTCTATATATACGTAAACGTAGTTGCCGTCATAATCGAACTTTACTTTATTAAAGATGCCTTTTTTTGAACCTAGTGGAATTTCATCTTTCGTTACCGTTGCCCAATCATCAAGTGTATTGTCATTTAATTTTACAGGCGATGATTTTGCAATGCGCACAACGGTTGATGCTTCCGTTATTTTACCACCTACAGATGCAGTTAAGGTAGGAACATATTTTCCCTTACCGGGATAAGTATGCGATGGAGAGGCATCTGTAGAGCTAGAGCCATCGCCAAAATCCCATTGATAGCCCGTTACCCCTTCTGTTTTAACAGTGAAGGTAGCTATGTTACCATCCACCACAACATCATAAAGTAAATCAGTTTGTGGGGTATAATTGTTTTTTTTACAGGAGCTGAATATCGAACTTGCTACAGCTATTGATAATATGCCCAAGTATACTTTTATATCTTTCATATCAATTTGAATTAATATTACGCTAAGAACTTTTCAATTATGGATTTTGTGTTGCATTTGGATTACTTAATATTTCATCAATTGGGATGTAATAAATGGTAAACGGACTAGTGTAAGGCACTGTTAAATTAGGGTAACCGGTAGGTGTTTTTGACAAGTCAATATCCGTTTCTTTTAACCCTGTCAAGTGGTAGCCCCAATAGGCCTTATTTAAGGTTTTCTTGTTTCGGAAAACGTCATAGGTGCGGTGTCCTTCAAATGCCATTTCAATTCTTTTCTCCAATAATACTACATCCAATGCAGTAGTTCCGGCAGGCACCACTTGATTATATAATGATGCTTCCAAACCACGGTTCTTTCTGATCATGTCTACATCGTTAAGCGCAGCAGCGGTGGCCCCTGTTTTAGCTTCTGCCTCTGCACGGTTCAGGTACATTTCTGAAAGCCTGAACATAATAGGTGAGCTTAAATTCGGAAGCCCTCCCTGGAAAGAGAATTTACTGATGTAGTACACTTCAATACCGTTTCTCTTTTGCACTCCACCTGCACCATCAGATAAGGGTACAATATAAGACCAGCGAACATCCTCAGGGTGTGCAGCCATGGCACCACGTAAAGATGAAGAAGCATATTCTTCTCCCCATCCGGAGTTACCATCAGAAAAGATCATAGAGGCAATGGAACCAAATTTACCGTAATCATCTACCGGGGTAAATGCTATACAGAAGATTGTTTCAGGACTGGTACTTGCATTGGCAAACATAGTCGGAAATGTTGCTTTGGTAGACAAGCTGAACTTGGCAGCGTTAATTACTTTGTTGGCATTTGCTATAGCTTGTGCATTATCTTCTTTGTAGAGGTTAACCCTTGACAACAATGCCCATGCAGCTTCCTGAGATGCATATTGCACGCCACGAGGCTGAACCATTAAACTTGCTGCTTTTTCGGCATCAGCAATTACTGATTCATAAACTTCACCTACTGTAGATCTCGCCTTTTGAGCCTCGTCGGTGAGGTTGGTGCGCAGGATAATGCCTGGAGAATTAGGATCAACGCTGTAAGGTTTTGCAAAGAGCCTAACGAGGTTAAAGTGACAGAAAGCACGCAAAAAGTAACACTCGCCTAGTAACTGTTCTGTTTTTGCATCTCTTGTTGGCAGCTTCTCTACAGCGCTGATAACCGTATTTACACCAGTAATTATCTTATAAGATATATACCAGAAATAGCGAGTATTCCCTTGTGCGGGAGAGTGACCAAGACTAAAGCTATAATATAATGGATCGGTAGTAACCTGACCACAAACAATATCATCGCTTGCAAAATCCGACAAGTGATAAAACTGTCGCAGGTACATATTATTACCATCAACCGTTCCGTTAAATTCAATATGATCTTTAAACAAAGCATAAGCTCCATTTAGGGCATTTGTTAATCCGTCGCTTGTGGTCACCAATGTATTTGTACTGATCGAATCGCTTGGTGCAACATCTAAGTTTTTACAGCTACTTGCTGCAAATACGGCAAGGCTAATCAGGGTGAATATTTTCGTTTTCATATGGGCTTAAATTGAATAAGCAGCGCCTGCTTAAAAGTTGAAGTTTAAGGTTAACAGATACTGGCGATTGTTTGGGTATTTAAAGTCAGATACGCCGGGCATGATGAAACTTCCCGGGGTGATGGTCGTTTGCGGATCCTGCCCTAAAAAGTTAGTGAACGTTGCTACATTATCGGCAGTCAAGCCAACAGTTATCCCATCCATGCTGATCTTATTAGCCCAGCTTTGTGGCAAGCCATACGATAAGGAAATGTTCCTGATGGCAAAATAGCTTCCATTTTTTAAGTAACGTGAGGAAGTTTCTGTAGAGTTGGCAGAATTTTGCGGACTAGGCTCTGTGGCCAGTGTATCGCCAGGACCCGACCAAATTTTTGATCCATCAGGTAACCTGATCTGGTTGTAATATGGTTCATGACCGTCGTTCATCATATACCTTAAGTTGTTGCTGAACACTTTATTGCCATAATTGAAATATGTACTTACCCTTAAGCCAAAGTTTTTGTAACGAAAACTGTTGTTGAATCCACCTTGAAATTTCGGCAAGGCAGAACCGACTTCTTGTGTAGTGGCCTGAGCATAATCTGCTGTTTTTTCACTCGCTACGGCTTCGCCTGCTTCATTATAAATCAGCTTCTCCCACAGTGGAGCGCCTGTTTGAGCATCTACACCCAACCATGTCGGCATATAAAATTCATACAGGTTTCCACCATTACGGTAGATTTGTGAAATGCTTGATGAGCCTGTTTTAACCACGGCTGCCGGTAAGCCGTACAATTTGTTGCTGTTGAAGTTAATGGTGAAATCGGTATTCCATTCAAAGTTCCTGGTTTTGATTTGAGTAGAATTGATGCCCACTTCGATACCTTTATTGATCACGTTACCTGCATTTTCCCATTTGGTTTCAAAACCTATAGAAAGTGGTTGTGATACTTGTAGCAACAGATCTTTAGTGTCGTTGCGATAAACATCTACTGTTAAGTTTACTCTTTTGAATAAACCAATGTCTACACCGGCATTCAATTGATATTTACTTTCCCAGGTAAGGTTTGGACTTTCCAACTGATAAGGCACCGCCCCTACCTGTCCGTTGTATTGTGTAGTTAAAGAGTACAAGCCTAAATATCTTGATGCACCAATATCCTGTGTACCGGTAACCCCATAACTTAACCTAAACTTCAAGTTATCAACGATATCACTTTCTTTCAGAAAATCTTCATTACTTGCAGACCATGCTGCTGATACTGATGGAAAACCAGCACTACGGTTGCTCTCTGGAAAAGCAGATGATGCATCTAACCTATAAGACCCTGACAGGAAGTATTTGCTTTTAAAATTGTAATTGACTTGTGAAATGAAGGATTGCAAATACCCTTTATTGGTATAACCGTTAACTAGTTGATTGTTGGAGACCACATTAAGTACTTTTAACCCTTCAGGAAGGCCTTTACCAGATGCACCAGAATATTCTGTTTGTCCACCCTCAAAAGCCACACCAGCTAAACCACTCAAGGAATGGTCGCCCAATTGGAAATTGAATTTCAACAACTGGTTAGAGGTAACGCCATAGTTAAAGGTATTTAACTCATCCAACTGACCAGAACCATGGAAAGTCCCTGCTGCAACAGGCGATACATAATTTACACCTTTATTAAATGCCGCTGCCGCTCTGTTTGTACTTGCAAATGTTAACCAGTCGTTAATGCGGTAATTAAGGCCTAAGTCGTAATTTACATCAAATCCTTTATAGGTATGGTCTGAATTTTCTATGGTATGGATGGGATTAATTTTATCTCTGGACCACCATTTGAAAGTAGAATTGCCATCTACATAAATGGGTGCACCATTGGCATCATAAGGATTGTCCCACGGCAGGTTCAGGAATGAATAATACATATCCATATAATCATAGCTATTACCTTGTGATGCGCTTAAGTTGATGTTATTGGTGACATCTAATTTTTTAGTAAAGTGATAGGTGGAGTTGGCTCTTAGGTTAACGCGTTCGTAATTGGTTTTAAGGAAAGTTCCTTTTTCCTTATAATAGGATGCACCCACATAGTAATCATTTTTGTCTGTTCTGCCACTGGCAGAAAGGTACACATTGGTCATTGGCGCAGTTTTAAACGACTCTTTTGACCAATCGTAATCCTGATCTCTTAACGTTAAAGGACGCTCTGCGTAAAATTTAACCAAGTCAATTTTATACGTGTTGTCAGTAGCACCAACAATATAATCCCGATAAAATTCTTTTTGGTAATCGTATAGCTCGTTGCTATTCATTAACTTCATCTTTCCAAAATCAGCGGTTCTAAACCCATTGGCAATTTTGATTTCGAATTTTGTTTCACCTTGTTTGGCACTTTTGGTGGTCACAATAATAACACCTGCATTGGCTTGTGATCCGTATAATGCTGTGGCACCAGCATCTTTTAATACAGTGATGCTTTCCACGTCATTAGGGTCATAATTACCACCAATAATACCATCTACTACAAAAAGGGGACTTTGACTTGCATTAACGGAGGATACACCACGCAGTCGGATCTCCGCTATGGAGCCTGGCGCTCCAGAGCTGTTCACTACCTGTAATCCGGCTACTTTACCTTGTAGCATGGTACTAATGTTATTGGCCGTAACATCTTTAAGTTTGGCAGATGATACTACGGTCACTGCGCTGGTTAGCTCGCTTTGCTTTTTGCTGCTATACCCCACAACAACGATGTCGTTGAGTTCCTGCACATCATAGGCTAGTTGAATTTGCACATTGGATTGGCCACTCGTTACAGCAACTTCTTTGGTAAGAAAGCCTACATAACTGATGACTAATGTGGACTTACCTGCCGGTGCATTGATAGAGAAGTTACCATCACTATTGGAAAGTACACGAATATTGGCACCCTTAATGGCTACAGTTACTCCGGGTATGGGTTGCTTATCCACGGCAGAAACAATGTGCCCCTTTATCGGCTGGGTTTGGGAGAAACCTTGCAGGCAAATTAACAGGGCGCTACAACAGATGAGTAAAAATTGCTTTATCATATTGCATAATTAGGTTAGAGGTTAGCTAGAGTTGTTGGTTAATTGTAAAAATGATATTAAATTTTGTCAATAACAGGGTATAGCAACACTCCCAGAAAAGCAAATGACTACAAAACTGATTGCAGGGGCTACGCAAACGTTTGTTCCATTTTACACAAACGTTTGTGTAAAATTAGCTTAAGCATAAATTAGCAGATGATGATTACATTTTAGTATCCATCAACCACTTTATTACACACAATAAGTTTATTTATTCGGTTTTAGTGTAGTCTATCATCTCAGAATCGATGATGTGCTGCATAGGTGCAATTTCTATTGAATTGGGGTTTGCGGCATGATGAATGAGCTCGAACAAGAAGCCCGCAGCCATGGATGATTGCTTATAGGCAAATTGTTCTATGGAAGCAAGAGGAATGCTATCCATATATTCCCAAATGGGCAGGTTGGCAAAACTGATAAAGCTGATGTCTTTGTTAACAACAAGCCCGGCAGCTTTAACTGCAGAAAAACAGTCGAGCAGTACATAGTCATTAAAGACAATGACAGCAGTGGGCGGCTGTTCTAAAGAAAGTAACTGGTCAATAGCCTTTATGTTATCTGCTTTATCTAAAGTGGTAGATACGATCATATCTTGATCAATTTGAAGGCTGTTCTCTTTTAAGCAACGAATATAGATTTCAAGTCTTTGCAGCGTTGCACCAAGTTGACGGGGGCCATTGATTAAACCAATACGGGTATGCCCAATATTGACCAGTTTGGTTACGGCCTGTAACATGCCAGACACAAGATTACAGGCCACAAAATGGATGTCTTTCCGACTAGGTACACGGTCGAAGAAAACTATAGGAATATTGTATTGTTTGAGACTGTCAAAATGCTCATAGGAAGAAGTTTCTTTCGTTAGCGACACCAATATGCCATCTACCCGATGATCCTTCATATTTTCTACGATCTTTTTTTCCCTCTCGAAGTTATCGAGTGATTGTCCGATAATTACATTGTAGCTTACAGCTTCCGCAGCGTCTTCTACGCCTGTTAGCGCAGAAGAAAAGAAGGGTTCAGAAAGGTCAGGGATAATTACCCCTATGGTATAGGTTTTCCGTTCTTTAAAATAAATGGCCATTTTATTGGCTACATATCCTAACTCCTTGGCTACTTTATGTACCCGCATTGTTGTCACCAAACCTATGCTTGAATGATTATGCAGTGCCCGTGATACAGTTGATGCGGACACATTAAGACGCTTAGCGATTTCTTTAATTGTAGGTACTTTGTTTTTTAACATTTATGCTGGGTAAGCAATTATTATTTAGCTAAAATAATATATTAATCATAAAGCAACCAATTTGATTGAAGAAAAACAGCTTATATTTGCTTATTTATTATATTGATCAATATAATAAATAAGCAACTTTGCATAATTATTGAACTTCGTAAAAGGTAAAGTCTCATACCTGTCGTAAATATCATG
>NZ_JAZQPU010000010.1:0-24933 GCF_045628745.1 Pedobacter sp. | reverse complement strand
AAATCAGCAGTGTTATAACTAAAAGCAGTGAGGTAAGGTGTTGTACCTCCACTGCCTACCCCAGAAACAGAACCCCTTAACTTGGCATAGGTAATAGCTTTAGGCAGACTAATCAATTCTGTTGGAATAAAGCTGATATTTGCAGATGGGTAAAAGAAACTCACATGATCTGTTCTTAAGGGAGTGGCCAATACACTGTTCCAATCTTTACGACCTGTTAAATCTAAATACAAATAGTTTTTAAAACTTGTTGAAAGGAGGCCATAAAAGCTATTGATCGCATATTTGGTTTTATAAGGATAGGTGGAAACAACGCCTAAAGCATTTGCAGTACTATATAAACCAGGATACATTAATGAGTCTGCACGCACCTCATCACGGTTGTATTTATTATTCAGCATACTCCCACCAGCGGAAGCAGAAACGGTGAAATCTTTATTGATTTTTTTGTTATAGCGTAATAAAAAATCGCTGCTGACCTCCTGAGAATAGATGTTTTGTGTGCGAAACATGCCTTTTGGATATTTGGAGGTATCATATGGGCGTTGTTGAGATCGTGCTTCATAACCAAAATCCATTGATGTCCTTACCTGTAAACTCAATTCTTTACTAAAATTATAGGTAGCAGCAACATTGCCGGTAATGCCCTCTCTGGTCGACTTATTCAGCATTTCATAGGATACGGCATAAGGATTTTCTGGATATGAACTAAAAGGATATTGGATACCCAGGCTTTCTTGTCCGTTTTTCCAGTAGTTTTTTAAACCAGCAACATCAGCATTTGGTTGCCAGAAAATAAACCAGTACATAATTGACTGGTTACCATAACCAGCAGAAGGTAAATTACCACTACTTTTATTGGTGTAGTTGATTTTGGAAGTGATTTGGAGTTTGTCTGTCACCTTTTGACTCACAGATAAAGCAATATTATTCCTGTCGTAGCCCGTATTTGGCAAGATCCATTTATTATGAAGGTTGGTTGCCGAAAAACGCGCAGATGTTTGAGCATTACCCCCATCTATACTGATGGAGTTGGTATAAGTTTGTCCGACATCAAAAAATTCACGTATTTTATTTTTATAGGGAACCCATGGCGTTCTTTCCGTACCTTGGGTTTGGGTTACAGGATCCCACTGAAAGAAATACTGGCCATCAAATTTTGGTCCATAGGCAGAACTGGTACCACTTGTACTTGCCCCGTCTACTGAAGTGCCATAAGAATAATGTGTTGCACCATCTAAACCCTGGCCATATTCAAACTGTAGATCTGGCCACCGGTTAATGCTTTCCATGGCTACATTAGAATTGAAGGTAATGCCCATTCCTTTTTTCTTAGCGCCGGATTTTGTGGTAATGATGATGGCACCATTGGCACCACGCTGACCATATAAAGCTGCAGCCCCTGGTCCTTTTAACACATTCAGGGATTCTATATCCTCTGGATTAATGTCATTTAATCCACTGCCATAATCTGCCGGCATGGTGTCTCCACTTGTTCCATAGGCAGATTCAGCAGCATTGGCTGTTCTTCTGCCGCTGCCCTGATTGATAACTACCCCATCAACGACTATTAAGGCTTCATTATCGCCGGTAAGGTTATTCTCCCCCCTTAAAATAATTTTGTTCGATCCTGCAGGGCCACTGTTTGATCTTACTAAATTTAAACCTGCCACCTTTCCCGATAAGGCGTCAGTCCAGTTGTTTGACACCGCATCGGTTAGCTGCTCGCCTTTAACTGTGGTTTGAGCATAACCTAATGATCTTTCCTCTCTTTTAATACCTAAAGCAGTAACTACTACTTCGTTTAATTCATTTTCATTCGGCTTTAACCGAATAACGAGCTTAGATGTCGACGAATCAAAGGCTTTTGTTAAAAGCGTATAACCAATCATATTGAAATTGATGGTCTCCCCTTTTATAACCATAACATTGAAATCGCCTTTTTCATTGGTTACACCTAATACTTTTTTTGCTGCATTTGAAATTGTGGCACCAATAAGAACCTGACCATCTTGGTCGTCCAGAATTGTACCTTTAACATTAACCGCTGTTGTTTGCTGTGCAATAATGCTCAACGGTGTACCTAAAAAAACAAACAAAAGCACACAGCAGAGGTAAAAGAGCTTTCGAACCTGTATTAAGGGTTCAAAATTAAAACAGTAGACTTTCTTCATTTCCATTCAATTTTTTAAGGATGACTATTTAACCAGAATATTTGTTGGGGGCGAAGATCATTTCTGCACGTTAATTGAAAGTTAATAGAAGAACAACAATTATATCGGAGGTAAAAAAAAGGCTTTCGTCGATTTATTCCGTTTCTCCGTCGGTAACTGGCTTGAATAAATCATTTGGAGGGATTCATGGCATTTGGATTGGACTAATGGGTACAACACACATTAATTAAAACAAAATGAAAAAATTTATATTAGCTGCATTAATCGGAGTAGCTTCGTTAACCAGCATCAGCGCACAAGCACAATTAAGTGTAAACATTAATATTGGCTCGCAGCCACAATGGGGTCCTGAAGGTTACAACTATGTGGAGTATTATTACCTGCCTGAATTAGATGTGTACTATAATGTTCCTTCTCAACAGTATGTTTATCAGAAAAACAACAAATGGGTTTGGGCTAAAAGATTGCCATCAAAATATAAAAACTACGATTTATACAATTCATACAAGGTTGTAATGAATCAAAAACAGCCTTATCTAACTCATAACACCCATGTTAATCAATACAGCCAATATAAAAATCAAAAAGGCAGACAGGTTAACATTAGAGATACTAAAGACAACAGGTATAACAATGCAAGAAACAATTCAATCAAATATGTTCAACAACCTGTTAAACAAAAAACTGTTGTAAGAGTTAATCCTGCTCAAGGAAGAGCTCAGGTAAATCAAAACAATAAACAGAATAACAATAATAGCAAAGATAAAAGACAAAGTAACAACAGCAATAATGGCAACCGTCAGCCTAGAGGAAACAGAGGCTAGTTAATACCAGTTCATTTAAAAGTTAATTCCATTTGATTTAAAAGGTTGTATCATTGATAAAATGATGCAACCTTTTTTGGTTAAAAACTATAAAACCTTTATTGATATCTGGTCTATAGCCTGCCCTATGTTAACGGTTCGCTAACACATCAATCAACTTAATAACGCAGCTTTACTGGGTTTGCTACCGGTTTGGTACCGCCAAACCGGTAGCAAACCCCTTCCATACCCGTCAAAGACCTAACGCTTATGTTCGCAAACAATAAGCCTAGGGTTAACTTAGCCTAGGCTATGGTTAAATTAAGGTTTTTGAATACAAGAAGTTCTTGAAATTTAATTCAGGTTTGGATTTTGAGGAAACTTACTTACATGTGCATATTTAGGCCCCAGGTTGATGATGACCTCGCGCCATACTTCCTGTTCATTATTGGAGAACAACACGTCAGTGTGGTATTTATCAGAAACAATCCAGGTATTTTCCTGTATTTCAGCCTTTAATTGCTCGGCACCCCACCCGGAGTAACCTACAAAAAACTTGATCTCATCAGCAGTGATGTCGTCATTATCAATCAGCACTTTTAGCGTTTCTAAATTACCACCATAATAGATCCCTGGCGCAACCTCTTCCCCATCGTTCATTTTATCATAACAACGATGAATCAGGTGTAGCGTATCCGTACCTACCGGACCTCCAAAGTAAACAGGGAAGTTGGCCTTATCCAACTCGGGCAATAAATCTGACAGCAATAAATTGCTTTTATGATTGAGCACAAAACCTAATGTGCCTGCTTCAGAATATTCAGCAATTAAAATGACTGAACGTCGAAAGTTCGGGTCATTTAAAAATGGCTCAGAAATTAACAATCTACCGGCTGTTGGTTCTAATTGGCTTAACATTTCGGAAAATTACTGATAATTTTGATTAAACTAAAACCTATTTTTGCAGTATGGATGTAACCATTGAAACTTTACAAAATTTAAGACAAGAATATCGTTCTGCAGCACTTTCTGAACACGAAGTAGATAAAAACCCAATCGTTCAATTCATGGTCTGGTTTACCGATGCCATGGAGGCTAAAACTTTTGAACCGAATGTAATGACGCTGGCAACAGCTGATCGCACAGGAAAACCCTCTGCAAGAATTGTCCTTTTAAAAGGATTTAACGAAGAAGGATTTACCTTTTACACGAACTATCAAAGTCATAAAGGCAAAGAGCTGGAAGAAAATCCACAGGCGGCACTGGTCTTTTTCTGGGCAGAGCTGGAAAGGCAAGTTCGTATTGAAGGCACAGTAACCAAAATTGATCCAGAGGTATCAGATCAGTATTTCCATTCACGCCCTTTGGGAAGCCAAATTGGCGCCATTGCTTCACCGCAAAGCAGTATCATTGAAAACCGCTATATCCTGGAAAATAAAGTTAAAGATTTAACAGAGCAGTTACAAAATAAAGCCATAGAAAGACCAGAACATTGGGGAGGCTATTTGGTAAAACCAACCCTGATTGAATTCTGGCAGGGCCGGCCAAGCAGACTTCACGACCGCATTAACTACGAACTGGTTAACGGAAATTGGAACATTAATAGATTAGCACCATAATAAAATGAAGAATATAGCAGTAATTGGCTCTGGAACAATGGGTAATGGCATTGCACATACTTTTGCGCAATTTGGCTATCAGGTAACACTGATAGATATCAATCTTGAGGCACTGGAAAGAGCCCTGCAGACCATTACAAAAAACCTTGACCGTCAGGTAACCAAAGGCACCCTTACCGAAGCACAAAAAGCTTCAACTTTGCAAAACATCAGTAAATCTACTGACCTTAAAATTGGTGTGGCCGATGCAGACCTGATTGTAGAAGCAGCGACAGAAAATTTAGCGCTTAAGCTTAAAATTTTCAGAGACCTTGATACTTACTCCAAACCTGAAGCCATTTTGGCCAGCAATACCTCCTCCATCTCCATCACGCAAATTGCCTCAGTAACTCGTCGTGGCGATAAAGTTATTGGTATGCATTTCATGAATCCTGTTCCGGTGATGAAATTGGTGGAAGTAATCCGGGGATATGATACCAGTGAAGCTACAACGAGCACTATTATGGAACTTTCTTTTGCGCTAGGTAAAGTTCCTGTGGAAGTAAATGACTACCCTGGTTTTGTGGCCAACCGTATCTTAATGCCCATGATCAATGAGGCTATTTATACTTTATTTGAAGGTGTGGCTGGTGTAAATGAAATCGACACGGTAATGAAATTAGGTATGGCACACCCTATGGGTCCGCTGCAACTGGCAGATTTTATTGGCCTTGATGTATGCCTGGCTATTTTAAATGTGCTTCACCAGGGTTTTGGAAACCCCAAATATGCCCCATGCCCTTTACTTGTTAATATGGTGATGGCAGGAAAACACGG
Organism: Pedobacter sp.; assembly: GCF_045628745.1. GTDB lineage: Bacteria > Bacteroidota > Bacteroidia > Sphingobacteriales > Sphingobacteriaceae > Pedobacter. Next base: position 19,521 of record NZ_JAZQPU010000010.1, on the reverse strand, counting down.
TATAAAATCTGGCGAAGGTTTTTACAACTACAGTAAAGGCCCAAAAGAGGCTACTGTAGCAGCTAAATTTAGCTAATTTTAATTTTCATTACCTTAACTTTATAAGATGAACGATAACCTTGATGCTTCTTCGGAAAGTCTCACTCCGGTAGAACGTGAAATAGAAAAAGTGTTGCGGCCACAAAATTTTGACGATTTTACTGGTCAGGAGAAGATCATGGAAAACCTCAAAATTTTTGTGAAGGCAGCAAAATTACGTGGAGAATCTTTAGATCATGTGCTGTTGCATGGCCCCCCGGGATTAGGAAAAACAACCTTATCCCACATTATTGCCAATGAAATGAATACCGGTATTAAGATTACCTCAGGGCCTGTTTTAGACAAACCTGGTGATCTGGCCGGATTATTGACAAACCTGGATACCGGCGACATTCTTTTTATTGATGAAATACACCGTTTAAGTCCTTTGGTGGAGGAATACCTTTACTCAGCAATGGAAGACTTTAAGATTGACATTATGCTGGAGAGCGGACCAAATGCCCGTTCTGTACAACTCAATCTTAACCCTTTTACTTTAGTTGGTGCCACTACCAGGTCTGGATTATTAACTGCTCCTTTAAGGGCAAGGTTTGGTATAAACGCCCGACTGGCTTATTATGATGCTAAATTATTAACGACCATTGTGCAACGGTCATCAGAAATATTAAAAACACCCATTACAGATGAGGGCGCTTACGAAATTGCACGACGTAGTCGCGGAACACCACGTATTGCCAATGCATTATTGCGCAGAACAAGGGATTTTGCCCAAATTAAAGGCAATGGTGAAATTGATACAGACATTGCCCGTTTTGCTTTAACAGCACTGAATGTTGATGAACATGGTTTGGATGAAATGGACAATAAAATACTGTTGACCATTATTGATAAATTTAAAGGAGGTCCTGTTGGCTTAAAAACGATAGCGACAGCCGTTGGTGAAGATGAAGGCACCATTGAAGAGGTGTATGAGCCCTTCTTAATACAGGAAGGTTATCTAATGCGCACTTCCAGAGGCCGCGAAGTCACCGAGGCCGCCTACATCCATTTAAAAAGAACATACCAGTCGCAAACAGGCCGGTTGTTTTAAATATTTTCCCGGTATATCCGGAAAGCAATACCTACAAAAATGAATATAGAACTTAGAAAGTTAACATTAGAAGACTACGACGACCTTGCGGAATCCATGGCACAGGCCTATGATACCCTTGGCGGACAAATATGGGGCAAAACTACCATAGCCAAATTACTTAAAATTTTTCCTGAAGGCCAATTATGTATAGCCGTGGATGATAAAGTGGTGGCCTGCTCCTTAGCCATCATCGTTGATTATGACCAGTATGGTGACAAGCACACTTACAACATGATCACCGGCAATTATACATTTTCAACGCATGACCCTACAGGAGATGTTTTATATGGAATAGAAATTTTTGTAAGCCCGGAATATCGCGGTTTACGCCTTGGAAGAAGGTTGTATGAAGCACGTAAGGAACTTTGTGAAAGCCTGAACTTGAAAAGCATCATTGCCGGAGGTAGAATTCCCGGCTACCATGAATATGCAGAAACGTTAACACCAAGGGCTTATATTGACAAGGTAAAGGCTAAAGAAATCTTTGACCCTACCCTTACCTTCCAGATTTCCAATGACTTTCACGTGATCAAGGTACTTAAAAATTACCTTCCCGGCGACCATGAATCTAAAGATTTCGCTACTTTATTGGAGTGGAATAACATTTATTACCAGGGTATTGATGCTTCTGCTCGTTCTGCAAAGACCATTAGAATTGGCCTTGTACAATGGCAAATGCGTTTATTCCCCGACCGTGAATCTTTTTACGAGCAGGTAGAGTTCTTTGTAGACGTGGTGAGTGGCTATAAATCTGACTTTGTGATGTTTCCAGAGTTTTTCAATACACCACTTTTACAGCCTTACAATCACCTGCCAGAAATGGAAGCCATGCGCTTGTTGGCTGAACAAACCGAAGAGATTGTGGCTAAAATTCAGGAATATGCCGTTTCATATAATGTCAACGTCATTTCAGGCAGTATGCCCATCATTGATAAAGAAAATAATAAGCTTTACAATGCAACCTATTTATGCCATAGAAGTGGTAAAACTGATGAGTACCGTAAAATTCATATCACACCAAATGAACAGAAATATTACGGCATGGTGGGTGGCGACAAGATCAAAGTTTTTGATACGGATTGTGGTAAAATTGGGATTCTGATTTGCTATGATGTAGAGTTTCCAGAGTTGAGCAGAATCTATGCTGACCAAGGTATGCAGATCTTGTTTGTGCCTTTCTTAACAGATACTCAAAATGGTTATACCAGGGTGAGAAAATGTGCGGAAGCAAGAGCCATAGAAAACGAATGTTATGTAGCTATTGCAGGCTGCGTAGGTAACTTGCCGAAAGTGAATAACATGGACATACAATTTGCCCAATCTGCAGTGTTTACACCTTCAGACTTCGCTTTCCCGACCAATGCTGTGAAAGCTGAAACAACACCAAATACTGAGATGGTGCTTGTGGTGGATGTAGACTTACACCTTTTGGATGAATTACACCACTTTGGAACGGTTAAAATAATGAAAGATCGCCGTAGCGACCTTTATGAGGTTAAGTTATTAAAATAATTTTAAAACATTATCCAATATATAATAAATAAGAGGATGATAACGATGGGGATAATCCATTTCATGGCTTTACCTGCCCCGTCTTTATCATCTTCATTTACCGCCTCAGGTGATGGCCCCGGATCATTTTCATGCGCCGAATAATCATGTTCTATGGGCTTAGCGCCTTTATGCGGATCTTCTTTGTGCGACTCTATATTGTTTTCCATGATTTCTTTTAATTATGTTCTTCTACATAAACAAAAATACTTAAAGAAGGTTTTAAACCTTTGGCTTATCTTTGCTGTAGATGTTCAATAATACCGCTAAATACAGTCATTTAATTAAGGAAGAAGCCCTGCGTTTAGGCTTTATGCAATGCGGTATTGCTAAGGCTGAATTTCTCGAAGAAGAGGCCCCAAGGTTAACACAATGGCTTAAGCAACATTACCATGGCCAGATGAGTTATATGGAAAATCATTTCGACAAAAGACTTGACCCAAGGCTTTTAGTAGACAATGCTAAATCTGTGATTTCCTTAAGCTTAAACTACTACCCTGAACAACAACAGCAAGATCCCGCTGCGCCAAAAATCTCGAAGTACGCTTATGGAACTGATTACCACCAGGTCATTAAAGACAAACTCTTCCTGCTCTTACAGTTTATCCAGGAAAACATAGGTGAGGTAGCAGGCAGGGCATTCGTTGATTCTGCGCCTGTATTAGACAGGGCCTGGGCAAAAAAAGCAGGCATTGGCTGGGTAGGTAAAAACAGCAACATCATTAGTAAACAAACAGGCTCTTTCTTTTTTCTTGCAGAACTGATCGTTGACCTTGATTTAGGTTATGATCATCCTTTTACCACTGATCATTGTGGAACTTGTACTAAATGCATAGATGCTTGCCCTACAGAAGCCATTGTTGGCCCTTCCATCATTGACGCCAATAAATGTATTTCTTACCTGACTATTGAGCTCAAGGAAGAAATTCCCGGTAATTTTAAAGGGCAAATGGCTAACTGGATGTTTGGCTGTGACATCTGCCAGGATGTTTGCCCATGGAACCGATTCTCCGTGCCTCACAAAGAACCTTTATTCAATCCGCGGGAAAACCTTCTCCAAATGAAAAAAGAAGATTGGGAGGACATTACAGAAGATGTTTTTAAAGCTATATTTAAGAATTCTGCCGTTAAAAGGACTAAATTTAAAGGCTTAACGAGGAACCTGAACTTTCTTAAAAGTTCTTCACATTAAAACTATTGTCGCTGTTGTCTTTATCAGGCACATGTGCGCTTCCTAATACCACTCGCTTTATAGCTTTCATCCCATTAATTGGGATAGTTACCTTTGGCGTATTACTTTCCCAGACACCTATGGTTTCATGTATTTTGCCTGTGCTGCCATCGCTATATTGAACTAAAAGCTCTATCGGCATAGGTTTGCTGCTTTTATTTAGGATGGTCACCGCATAACCAGTCTCATTTTTATCCACTGCCGTTATAGCCAGGTCCGTTACCCCCTCCTCATAAAACCATCTTTGCCAAAACCAGTTTAGGTTTTTCCCTGAGCCTTCATTCATGCAATTGAAAAAATCTTGAGGTACAGGGTGCTTTCCCTGCCATTGAGAGATATAATGGTGTAAAGCTTTGTTAAAGAGCGAATCTCCAAGGTAATCTTTTACAAAAAGATAGCCCAACCCAGGTTTAGGATAGGAATTGGTAAATACACCAGGCCCTTGCAATTGTGTAGTAGGTGTAACAATAGGACTGTCATGCTTTGTACCAGAAGTCATTCCTGTAGGCCCAATTCCATACGTATCAACCATAGAAGGATCAATCATAGGTCCAATTAACCATTCACCAATCGTTGCCCAGCCTTCATCCATCCAGGCATATTTAGTTTCGTTGGTACCCATGTAAAAGGGAAACATGGTATGGAAAATTTCGTGTACCGTAAGCGTAATGGCATCTTCTCTTTTGGCCACTGGATTATCATTAACCATCATTGGATATTCCATTTGGTCTAAACCATCAAAAATGGTTTCGTGACTATAAGGGAAAGGCCATTTTGGAAAAACGAAACTCATGGCAGCCACGGTTTGACGGGCAAAATCAATCACCTCTACATAATCTTTGTGCGAAAGATTAAAAACAGCATCAACACGAGTTCTTCTTAGTGTTGCAGAATCAACCACAAGGCTACTTGACTTCCACACATAATGATCGCTCAGGGCAAATGCAAAATCTGTTACGTTACGTGCTTCAAAATTCCAGGTGTTTACCTTTGCCTTGGTCACACTTTTACTGTCCAGGTCTGCTTTGGTAATCACATCAACTACTTCATCGCTTGTTTCTGCCTGTCGCAGGCGTTTAACAATATCTTTCTGCAATACAGCTGAAGCATTGGTCAAATCGCCGGTTGCCCATACCACAAAGTTTTGCGGTACTGTTAACTCGGCTTTAAAGTTACAGAAGTCGTTATAAAACTCTTCCTCACCCGTATAGGCGAACTTATTCCATCCATCAATGTCATCATAAACGGCAATTCTAGGAAAGAAGTAAGCAATGAAATGAGACCCATTATTTACCTGACCAGTACGCAGATGTGAACCTTTATTTAAAATATAGCTATAGGTAACATTAACCTTTAACTTTTTACCTGGAGCCAAACCAGCAATGTTTACAGAGAGGTTGGTACCATCAGCAACTCGGGAAGCAGGCTTAATAATTTGTCCTCCAACTTCAAGTGCAGTGATCTTTACCCCTTCACCGAGATCACGGTCATTGATCTTTGCTTTACGCGAAACACCTTTTTGATAAAGGTTAGGATAGAGTTTGAACCATAATTGATGGAGTGAATCTGGGCTATTGTTGAGGTATTCAATCTCCACGCTCCCCTTTAATAACCTGGTAGCAGGATCAAAGGAGGCTTTGATGTCATAATCAGCCGTATTTTGCCAGTAATGAGGACCCGGCTTACCGCTCACAGAACGTGTGCCTTTAGTAAAAGCACTTTGAATTTCTGTTGGAACCTGCAGAACCTGCTGTGCGCTGAGTCCTGCAGATACCAACAGCAGTAAAAATGACAATTTGAGTCCTTTCATTGCAATGAAATTATTTGCCAAATTTCATTTTCAACTGTTCTAACATATCATTTGTAACCTCTACAGCAGGTTTTTCTTTCTTCGGCTGTGGTTTATTTTGTTGAGGATAAGGTTTAGGACGGAATGTTGGCTTCGGCGCTGGTTTTGCAGCTGGTGCAACTTCTTGTGTTGCCTGCGCTGCAGCTTGTACGTTTTCAGCAGGCTTTGGCGTTTCAACAACAGCTTTTGGTGCCGCTTGTTGTTTCTGCACTTTATGAAGTTCTTTCTTTTTATGCCATCTTAACCAGATTTCTTCCAGCTTTTTCTTGGTATAAAGTGGGAAATCACCTTGTTTCATCCAGGCATAATAACTTGGCTCTACATCAAACACCTGCTCTACAGTTTTGCCTTTATGTTTTCCGAAGTTAAATGTTTCTTGATTGTGCTCGTTGTAAACCATTCTTCCAGCAAAATCAACAGGTTTGTTCATGTTGGTGAAAGTATGTAAAGCATCTACATCGTTTAAAACAGGCTGACTGATTTTGCCTTGTTTATCTTCAAAATCAACATCTTTATAACGCTCTATTTGCGCCAAAAGCACATGATAGGTAGCTGTGATATCAGCTTCTGCAGAGTGCGCATTGATGATCTCTTTATTGCAATAGAATTTATAAGCCGCACGCAAAGTACGCTGTTCCATCTGGTGGAAAATATTCTGAACATCAACAAATTTTCTGTCAGCCATCTCAAAATCTACCCCAGACCTTAAAAACTCTTCCAGCAAAACAGGAATATCAAAACGGTTAGAATTATAACCTGCAAGGTCAGCATCGCCAATAAAATCAGCCAGTTCCTGTGCTACATCTTTAAAAGTAGGCGCTGTGGCCACATCTTCATCATATATTCCATGAATCAAGGATGATTGCAAAGGAATGGGCATCTGAGGATTTATTTTCAGTGTTTTAATCTCTTCCGTTCCATCAGGCATCGCTTTTAAAATAGCAATTTCTACTATACGATCAGATCCCACATTCACTCCGGTGGTTTCTAAATCAAAAAAAGCAAGCGGGCGTTTTAAATTTAATTTCATTTTAATATCTAACAATTGAAAATTCTGATCTTCTATGACCTGTTTAGTAGCAACCAAAAGTCGTAAAAATGATCCATTAATCCTTACATTATTTGTTTTAGAAACAGAAGAAAATTATATTGCCTCAACTTAACGCTCTCCATGAAATATTATTTCCTTCTGCCATTAATTATCTTTTTCTTCGGAAATTCAAGACTCAACGCCCAGGATTTTGACTTTGGCAATATTGATGCTGCTGAAGTGATGCTTCAAAAAGTAACTTTTGACAGTACTGCCAATGCTGTAGTATTGCGTGAATTTGGCACAGCCTCCATACAGGTTGACAGTGAAACTGGCCAGAGTTATATCAGTTACCTTTACCATGTAAAGCTCAAAATCTTTAATAAAGAAGGAACTAACCAGGCAAATATTCAAATTCCATTATATATTTATAGCAATGACCGTTTTGACCAAATAAGGGATTTGAAGGCCGTTACCTATAATTTTAATGAAGGCATGCTGACTAAAACAGAGTTGGATGCTAAAAAAGTGTTCAGCGAAAAGAAAAGTAAATACCTGGAACTGAAAAAGTTTACCATGCCTAATATTAAAGACGGGAGTATCATTGAATATAGTTATACAATGCAAAGACCTTATATTTTCAACTTTGTAACCTGGGAATTCCAGGCTGATATCCCCAAGTTACATAGTGAATTTATAGGTGTAATACCCCCTATATATAACTTCAACGCTTCCATCCGCGGCTTTTATAAACTTACATCTCAAAAAGGTGAAATTAGCCGTAACTGCCTTAGAATACGAGGAGTTGAACTGGATTGCTCAAAGCTGACTTATATCATGAAAGATGTTCCTGCTTTCATCGGTGAAAGTTACATGACGGCGGCATCGAATTTTAAATCAGCCATCTATTTTGAACTTTCCGATACACAATCCATCACCGGGCAGAGTTCTAAAATTACAAAAACCTGGAAAAATGTAGACTACGAGCTGACGAGCGACAGGAGGTTTGGCGGACAAATGAAACGAAAGGACCTCTTTACTCCATTGATCTCTGAAATTATTAAAGATAAAAATGATGAGCTTAGCAAGGCCAAAGCCATCTTTGGCTTTATCAAAAAAACCATTAAATGGAACCATTACCTGGGTAAATACAGTGAAAATGAAATTAAAAAGGCAATGGAACTGCATAGCGGAAACATAGGAGACATTAACCTAGCCCTGATTGCCGCGCTGAGCGCGGCAGGTCTGGATGCTGAAGCATTGGTGCTTTCAACGCGCGACAACGGTACCATCAACGATTTATATCCTGTTATTTCAGATTTTAACTATGTGGTGGCCAAAGTAAATATAGATGGCAAGAGCTATCTTTTGGATGCCTCTCAGACCTATCTGCCCTTTGGACTGCTCGCGCCCGAATGCCTCAATACTCGCGGCAGGGTCATTAACTTAAAAAAAGAATCATACTGGTATAACTTGACCGCAAGTCAAAAAGATGCCCAACATTATCATCTAGATGCCACCCTTCAAGCAAATGGAAATATAACTGGAACCATGAGTATCTTTTCCTCTGGTTACTCGGCATTAGCTAAAAGACAGCAAATTGCCGAGGCAGGAACAACGGAGCGTTATGTAGAAAAATTAGACGAGGGTATGCCCCATCTTAAAATTATCAAGCAGCAGGTGAATAACGTCGATAGTCTGGAAGAAGAACTTCAAGAGACGTATGAAATTGAAATGCTGCTAACGGATAATATGAATGTTGGCCAGTTATATTTAAACCCCTACTTCATCTATAAAATCACTAAAAACCCTTTTAACCTCAATGAACGTTTGTACCCAGTAGACTTAGGGGCACTCACTGAAAAAAGAGTAAACATTAGTTTAAAACTGCCGGCTAACTTCGTGCTACTGGATAAACCCAAAGACATTTCCCTTACTTTGCCAGAAGGACATGCTAAATATATAAACCGCATTGGTTTTGAATCCGGACAAATTAGCTTGATACAAGTATTCCAGCTCAACCAACCTGTATTTCAAGCAGATGAATACCTGACCCTGAAAGAGTTTTACAGCAGAATCATCCAACAGCAAAATACAGATATTATTCTTAAAAAGGTTTTATAAATGAGCAGAATCATCATTATACTGTTTCTTGTATTGCTCATGCAACAGACAAACGCTCAGGTTGTTTACACAGCAGCAAACATTCCTGTTTCCTTAAAACAAAATGCAAATGCAGTCATCAGAAAGATGGAGACCACTGTAGATATGAAATCGACGGATCAGGTGTTGATTTCGGTAAAAAAAGTCATTACGGTATTAAATAAAAATGGAGAAGGTGATGCCTCAATACAACTTTTTTACAATAAAAACGCCATCATCAAAAACATCAAAGGCGAAATTTATGACGCTGAGGGTAAGCTATTTTCAAAAATAAAACTCAGCAGTTTTACCGATGAAAGTGCAGTGAGCAGATATTCTCTATTTGAAGACGACCGGATCAAATATTTTCAACCCCAAATGATTGATTTCCCTTATACCGTGGTTTATGAATATGAGGTCAAAAACCTGCAAAACCTGTTGATCCCAGACTGGTATATCAACCCTGATGCCGAAGTTGCTGTTGAATCCACACACTACCAGTTTATTTGTAAACCTGAAGACCAGGTGAACATTCAGGCTTTTCATTTTCCAGAAAAAGCTGTAGAAAAAAAAGAGGAGAAGCAAATGAGTTATACTTGGGAGGCTTTAAACCTTCCTGCATTCCGTGATGAGCCCTTTGCACTACCCTACTACCTTAACTTACCCCATATTAAAATAGCACCAGTAAAATTTAGTTATTACAACTCAAAAGGAGAATATAGTAACTGGAAAGAATTAGGCAAATGGATTTACGACAGCCTGCTTCAATCAAGGCAAGAGCTCAATCCTGCTACCGTTGATCGGATGAAGGAATTAGTAAAAGACGCGACCAACCCCGTTGAAAAAGCTAAGCTTATTTACCAATACATGCAAAAGAAAACACGCTATATAAGTGTACAGGTTGGCATAGGTGGCTTTCAACCCACGCAGGCTGCAGAGGTAGATCAATTAGGTTATGGCGATTGCAAAGCGCTGGTTAATTACATGCAAAGTTTATTAAAAGCGGTAGATATTCCCTCTTATTATTGCATTGTCAATGCTGGAAGTACCAAAAGAAGTCTTGACCCTAATTTTGCCAGCATGAACCAGGCAAACCATGTCATCCTCTGCATTCCCTTTGCAAGCGACACCACATGGCTCGAGTGTACCAGTCAGACGGCCCCCTTTGGCTATCTTGGCGATTTTACCGACGATAGAAATGTTTTGGCTTGTACCTCCACTGGTGGTATAATACTGCGCACGCCTGAATTAAAAACCAGCCAAAATGTAACCAGTAGAAAAGCAAAACTTTATTTAGATGGGGATGGCAGCATAAAAGGAAAAATGACCACCTTATTTAAAGGTTCCAAATTTGATGAGCGCGAAGGCCTAAGAACAGCATCAAAAACAGATCAGCTTAAATCGCTGAAAGAAATTTACGCCATAGACAACGTTGATTTCAGTAATTTAAACTTCAGTCAGCACCAAAAGGCGGAGCCTGAAACAGTTGAAAACTGTGATTTAACCATCAAAAACTATGCTTCTAAAACGCAGAACAGGGTTTATTTAACCCTGAATCTCTTTAATAAAAAAAATAGCATTCCTGAGGTAATCAATAGAAAGCAAGCGCTGTATTTGAACCGAGGCTACCAGGACATAGATGAATACCAATTTTTCCTACCTGAAGGCTTTGTGCTGGAAGCGAAACCTAATGATGTGTTGATTAAAAATGAATATGGCACTTACGAGTTGAAGACTACACTTATCAATAAGGTATTAACTTACAGCAGAAAATTCACACTCATGAATGGCACTTTAGCACCTTCACATTATGCAGCTTTCGTGAACTTTATCAGCCAGGTAAACCGAAATGACCAGGGGAAAGTAGTTTTTAACCTTACTTCACTGGTCCAGCCTTAACCAATGCCTGTTGAAAAGCCTGTATTTTTAAGTTATCTACCACTACCCCTCGGTTTGTAGAGGCATGAACAAAGAAATCATCGTTGAGGTAAATGCCTACATGATCTACCTCTTTTCCACCAAAGGAAAAAAAGATAAGATCTCCTTCTTTGAGTTGCGACATGTTTTTAGGTTGAATAACTTCAGATTGATCCCTTGATCTTCGAGGTATGTCTACACCATAGATTTTCTTGTTCAACAGTAACGCAAAGCCAGAACAATCTATGCCTTTTTTATCTAAACCACCCAATTTATACTGAACACCAGACCAATCAGTAATGAAATTATAGAGAGACCTGTTTTTTAATCCCGCCATGGCATCTGCTGCCGCCGCTGCTGTTGCTGGTCGTGCTGCATACTTCTTGGTTCCACATGCTGTTAAAACTGTGCACAGCACCATCACCATCCATAATTTCTTCGCTATTGCCATTATTGTTTAATTACACGTTGAATTTCATCCAGTTTCAGCAAAGCTTCTACGGGTGTTAATACATTAACGTCAAGGTTATTCAGCATATCCCTTATTTTAACTAGCACAGGATCCTCTATGGCGAACATGTGCAGCTGGTAAGCTTGGTTTTGAACCTTTTTAATGCTGTCTTTAATGCTCTGCCCTTCGGTACGGTCTAATTCTAGTTTCTTTAAAATCTCATTAGCCCTTGAAATCAGCTTCGGTGGCATCCCTGCCATTTTTGCCACATGAATACCAAAGCTGTGTTCACTTCCGCCAGGAACTAATTTACGCAGAAAAATGATTCTGTTCCCTACTTCTTTGATAGATACATTAAAATTTTTAATGCGACTCATAGTATTTGCAAGTTCATTCAATTCATGGTAATGAGTCGCAAATAAAGTTTTAGGTCTTGCCGTGGGATGGGTATGCAGGAATTCTGCAATAGACCAGGCAATGGAGATACCATCATAAGTGCTGGTACCCCGGCCAATCTCATCCAACAGGATCAAACTATGTTCAGAAATATTATTCAGGATACTGGCCGTTTCGTTCATCTCTACCATAAAGGTACTCTCCCCAGAAGATAAATTGTCTGAGGCACCAACACGTGTAAAAATCTTGTCGACCAAGCTAATGGTGGCCGATTTTGCCGGCACAAAACTTCCCATCTGTGCCATCAGTACAATTAAGCCGGTTTGCCTTAATATGGCCGACTTACCCGACATATTTGGCCCCGTGATGATGATGATTTGCTGGCTGTCATTGTCAAGGAAAACATCATTGGTAATGTACTCCTCACCTGTAGTAAGTCGCTTTTCTATGACAGGATGGCGCCCCCCTTTAATGTCTAAAACCTTACCTTCATTCAGGATAGGCTGCACATAATGATTCTTGACTGCAAGACGCGAAAAGCATAACAGAACATCCAGTTGTGCAAGCAGATAAGCATTGAGTTGTATAGGTTTAATATAGGTAGCCACCTGGTACATAAGCTCATTATACAAGCGAATTTCTATTTGCTGAATCTTTTCTTCAGCACCCAGAATCTGCTCTTCATATTCTTTAAGCTCCGGTGTAATATAACGCTCAGCATTAACCAAAGTTTGTTTCCTCAGCCAGTCTGCCGGTACTTTATCTTTATGTGTATGGGTAACTTCAAGGTAATAGCCAAACACATTGTTAAAAGCTATTTTCAACGATGGAATTCCTGTAGCCAGGGCTTCTCTTTTCTGAATCTCAACCAGGTAATCTTTGCCATGGAAAGAGATCTTTCTTAAACGGTCAAGTTCATCATCAATGCCATCCGCAATAACGTTTCCTTTAATCAACAAGGCCGGCGGATCAGCAAAAAGTTCACGCTCCAGTTTTTCACGAATCGATAAACAAGGGTTCAGCTGGTCGGCAATGATGGATAGAAATGGGTTATTTGACTGATGGGTTAGCTTTTTAATTTCTTCAATATGGTACAGTGACTTTTTCAACTGGCACAATTCCCTGGGACCAACTTTCTGTAAGCCTACCTTAGAAATTAACCTTTCAAGGTCGCCAATTTGTTTGATATGAACCAAAAGCTCATTGACAAGGTCCTCTTGCTGAACCAGAAAAGCAACAACACCCTGGCGCTCCTGAATAGGCTTTAACTCTTTCAGCGGCATAATGATCCACTTGTGCAACATGCGTGCCCCCATTGGTGTGCAGGTTTCATCAAGCACATCAAATAATGTTACCGCATTATCGTGCGGAGAACTTACCAACTCCAGGTTTCTGATGGTGAAACGATCGAGCCACATAAAACGCTCTTCTTCTAGTCTGGAAAGTGCACTAATGTGTTTTAAGTTGCGGTGTTCTGTTTCATTTAAATAATGAAGCACCACACCAGCAGCTATAATACCTGTTTGTAATTTGTCTACGCCAAAGCCCTTTAAAGAGCTTACCTCAAAATGTTTATTTAAAGTCTCATTGGCATAGTCGGCGGTAAAAGCCCAATCATCGAGGGTGAAAGTATAAAACTTATCGCCAAAAAGCTCCAGGAATTCTTTCCTTTTACTTTTTTGGAAGACTACTTCTGTAGGTTTAAAGCCTTGCAGCACTTTATCAATATATTCTGCATTGCCCTGTGCCACTAAAAATTCACCTGTAGAAATATCCAACAGGGAAACGCCATAGATATTTTTATCAAAGGCAACAGCAGCAAGGTAATTGTTAGATTTTTGGCTAAGGATATTGTCATTGTAGGCAACGCCAGGTGTAACTAACTCTGTTACTCCTCTTTTGACGATGGTTTTGGTAGTTTTAGGATCTTCCAGCTGGTCGCAGATGGCCACTCTTTGACCGGCACGAACCAATTTAGAGAGGTAAGTCTCCAATGAATGGTGCGGGAAACCAGCAAGCTCAATATGACCGCCAGGGCCATTTCCACGCCGCGTTAAAACAATTCCTAATATTTGAGAGGTTTTAATGGCATCTTCTCCGAATGTCTCATAAAAATCTCCTACTCTAAACAATAATAATGCACCGGGGTACTTTACCTTTATGGTATTGTACTGTTGCATTAATGGTGTTTCCTTACTCTTTTCCTTGGCCAAAATGATTCTATTTACAAAATCGTAAATATACTACCTTCATTCGTAGGCTGTGTGTTTTGTGGAAAATTTTAATATTTAAAATGGAATAAAAAGGCTATTACAGCCGTTCGATGTAAGATAAGAACAAATCCATCGCTTGTTTTTTCTCTGCCGTCAGCTCAAAGTTCAATTTATTCATCAGGTAATCTTCCATATCAAAACGTTCAAATTCTGGAAGCTCCTTCAACAACTCCTTTCGGTGATCCAATCCAAACAGTAAAGCTTCATTAAATTCAGCAATAAAATCTTCAGGGATTGCTTTATTGGCTATCCATGCGGCATAAAGAAAAGGTAAACCTGTAAATTTCATCCACTCTTCACCAAGGTCGTATGCATAGGCATATTGGTCTTTTTTACCAAAGGTCCTGTCGCCAATTAATACAATGGCATCTGTCTCCGCATCAATATCCGTCGTTAGGGCAATTTGCTGTTTCCAGTAAAATTTCATTAGTACCTGGGACAAATGATTTGATGTTCGCGAGTGACTATCAAGGCGCAAAGATTTAATTTCCTCCACTGGCACCTTACTGAATATAAAAACAGAATTTACGGCACCAATAGAGCCAATGCAATAACCACCAATCAGTTGACCATTAGGTACCAATGGAAATGCAGCAACAGGCATTAAACCCATATCAACCTGTCCATCAATAACTTTGGCAGCGCAATCTGTAGGAATATCTAAGCTTAAATCTATTTTATCAAGAATTTGAGAATGTTCAATACCATAGATAAATGGTTTGGTATTGATATAAGAAACGGCAGATATTTTTATTTTGTTCAAGATGTTGTAACTTTTAAATGATCGGTATTGTTAAAGGTTTTGATAACGAACCTATCGACTGAAAATTCAAGCTTATAGAGGGTGGTATTTTTATGGGGAAATTTAACCATGGCACACATGGGCTTGCGAGTCAAAAGACATAAAAGCAAACGAATGGCTCTACCATGCATGCAGATCAATACGGTGTGTTCATCTTGATGACTCATCACCACATCCATTGCAGCTAAAAGCCTTACAGCAACTTCCCTGGGGCTTTCGCCACCAATGGATTTGGCATCATAATCCCGGGACTGCCATTTCTCCAATAAATTGCGGAAGAAGAGTAAAGATTCTGCCGTGCTGGCCTTTCCTTCCCATTCTCCCCAGGCTAATTCATCAAAGCCACTTAATTGTTGCCATGGAATGCCGGCTTCAATAAAGCCCTTAACCGTTTGATGGGTTCTTTTTAAAGTAGATGTATATATTTTATCGAATTTAACGGTTTTATAATACGCATAAAAAGCAGCAGCCTGTGCCCTGCCAGTATCATTTAAGTCACTGTCAATGCCTCGCCCCTGCACAATGCCATGTTTATTTAATTCCGTTTCACCGTGCCGTAAAATATATAAAATCTTCTCCATTAATTGATTACAGGAAGCTTGTAGTACTTAGGTTTCTCTTCATTACCAAAAAGCACATCAGTATAATCAGTAACTACGTTATACAGCGTATCCCTTTCTATAGGTTTACGGTTAACCTGTTTAATTAATTCAACCAGTTCCTGGGTGCTCATACCCGGTGTTTGTTCTTCGGCACCGGCCATAGAGTAGATTTTTGTGGTATCGTCTAGCGTACCATCAATGTCATCTACACCAAAATTAAGCGACAACTGTGCCGTCTGGCGACTAATCATTGCCCAATAAGCTTTGATATGGTCGAAATTGTCAAGGTAAATTCTGGCAATGGCATAATTACGTAAATCTTCGATAACAGAAACTTCCGGCACATGGTCCATCTGGTTATTTTGATTTCTGAATTTCAAGGGAATGAAAGCCTGGAAACCATGCGTTTTATCCTGCAGCTGACGGAGGCGTTCCATATGGTCAACCCGGTGCCAGAATTCTTCAATATGTCCGTATAACATGGTCGCATTACTGCGCATGCCTAAAAGGTGCGCCTGTTCATGGATATCAAGCCATTGTTCGGCATTGCATTTATCATGAGCAATCTTCTCCCTTACTTCAGGGTGAAAAATCTCTGCACCACCACCGGGCATAGAATCTAAACCAGCTTCCTTCAGGTATTTCATCCCTTCGTAATGCGTCAGTTTAGCTTTTTTGAAAATATAATAATATTCTACAGGCGTTAAAGCCTTGATGTGTAATTCTGGTCGGTGTGCTTTGGTACGGCGGAAGAAATCAGCGTAAAAATCCAGGTTTTGTTTGGGCACTACACCCCCTGTCACATGAACTTCCGTAACTGGTTCGTTATCATATTTCTTTAAAGCATCCATCATGCCGTCAACACTCATTTCCCAGCCTTCGTCTTTCTGTTTAATTAAGCGGGAGTAAGAGCAAAATTTGCAGTCGTAAACGCAAACATTTGTTGGTTCGATATGAAAGTTACGGTTAAAGAAGGTCTGATCGCCATGTTTTTCCTCGCGGATGTAGTTGGCCAGCACACCTAAATAACCCAGTTCAGCATGTTCATATAAATAAACACCTTCATCAAAAGTTATTCTTTCTTTGTTTTGAACCTTTTGGGCAATCGCTTTTAAAGGTTGCGCTAAATTAGAGTCGTTCAAAAGCAAAGTCAATGTTGTAGTGTCCATATTTATATCAAGATGATAGCAAAGTAACAAAAAAATGAGTTAATCATTGTTTTTGTAAAGTAAAAGAAAAATCATGGCCATAAAAAAGGGGGCCATTCCAAGCCCCCTTTTTACCTAAACCAAACTTACTAACTAAACTATTTCGTAGCCTTAGAATAATTAAGGACAACATAAGCTGTTGAACTACCGTATTCTATAGGGGATTTTAAAATTAAATTGTCACCTGACGCAGAAGAAAGCACCAATCTGTAACCAGTATCTACATTTTTAGCTTTATCACCTTCATATAACTTTTTGAATTGGAAAGTTTCATCACCAGTACTTACCGACCAGAAAATACTTTGCGTTCCAGCAGCACATTCATTGCCACCTAATAAAGTATAACTTCCATTTCCACTATTTGTTAAATTCCAGGTACTACCAATAAAGCACTTGTAAGAAGCCTCTCCAAATAAATTCTTCACCGCTATAGCAGGTATGCCTTCAAAGGTTACATTGTTTAACACCCAGGTGCCACTCACGTTTCCTCTTTTAAGGCTTGCCGATCCGCTGCCGCTTTTGGTGGTGGAGCAACTCTGCAAAACCATTAATGAACTGCAAAAAATGGCTGCTATAAATAATATTCTTTTCATATACTTGTATTTAGATTTTGCAATACATAAATCTTGCCAAAAAATTAAAATCATTGATAAATTAACTATTATGAAAACAGAGACCATTGCAATCCATAGTGGAAACATCATTTTAAGTGCTACGGGTGATGTTACCCCTGCAATAAGTCTGTCTACAACCTTTACCCGTAACGAGGAAGGTGGGTATACCGGCGGGCATATGTATAGCAGGGTAAGCAACCCTAATAGAAATGCATTGGAAACTGTACTCGCTGCGCTGGAAAAGGGTGAAGAAGCCTGCGCTTTTTCTTCTGGAAATACCGCTGGCATGACCCTATTTCAGGCCTTAGACCCTGGTAGTCATATTATTGCACCAGACGATATGTATTGGGGTTTTAAGAAACAATTGCAGTTTATTTTTAAAGACACCTTAACGATTGATTTTATAGACTTAACTGATGCGACAGCGATTGAAGCGCACATCAAGCCAAATACGGTGATGATTTGGGTAGAGACTCCTTCTAATCCGCTGTTAAAAATTACTGACCTGACTGCCATTTCTGCCATTTGCAAAAAACACCAGCTGATGTTGGCCTGCGACAGCACTTTTGCTTCGCCATGTTTACAAAATCCTATTGCTTTAGGTGCCGATGTGGTGATGCATTCCACAACAAAATATATAGGCGGACATAGTGACGTGCTTGGGGGTGCCTTAATTACAGCTAAAAAGGATGCCTTCTGGGAAAAAATCAGAAATATACAACAGATTGGCGGCGCTGTGTCTGCGCCTTTTGATTGTTTTCTGCTACTCAGGAGCATCAAAACTTTAGCTTACCGCATGCGAGGCCATTGTGCTAACGGCATGGCCCTGGCTCAATTTTTAGAGAAACATCCACAGGTTGAGGCCGTTTATTACCCAGGCCTGCCTTCTCATCCACAACATGAAATTGCGAAACAGCAGATGAGTGATTTTGGAGGCATGTTATCTATTTTAGTTAAAGGCGGTGCTGAGGAAGCCAGTAAAGTAGTGAACAAAGTGGAGCTATTTGCACAGGCAACCAGCCTTGGTGGTGTAGAAAGCTTAATTGAGCACCGTGCATCCGTAGAAGGCCCGGATACCAAGACCCCGCAAAACCTGATTAGAATTTCTGCAGGACTGGAACATATTGATGACCTGATTGCTGATCTTGACCAGGCCCTTCGCGCAAGCTAGCCTAATATAATTGTATACAGGGGGTAGAAATTTAAATTATTCAGAATTAAATTTTGTATTTAATTTTTATTCCCTACATTTGCTTCATCAACAAACAAAGTTGATCAAGTCATCACTCTTTCAGTGTTTGATTTATTAAGAAGTGGCGAGAGACAGGCTCCCTGACCCACTGGCAACCCTCCCGACAGGAAGAAGGTGCCAATTCCTGACCAGATAACAGGTGTTATATGGAGAAATAAATTGAATAAAAATGAACCTAAGAAACCATCAAATCCGCTTTAGCGAAACTATCCAAGCTCTAGCACCTTTACGTGCGCTTATTTTAAGCTATTCTCCTTTCCGTTGTTGCTATCAGCCTGCAGTTTGTATGTGCTGCTGCATAAGCCAGAATTAAAATTCTTCCTTTTTGTAAACCTCAAACTGGAAGGCCTTCCTAAAGAAGGTACGCCTTTTTTCTAGTAGGCTTTACCCTTGTAAAGCTTAAAAACAACAATTGATAACTTAACCTTGAAATAAAATGTCAGCTCCTTATAAATTCGAAACCTTACAACTTCACGCCGGACAAGAAATTGACCCAACAACAGGATCACGTGCCGTTCCTATTTACCAAACCACTTCTTATGGTTTTAAAAATGCAGAACATGGCGCCAATCTTTTTGCTTTAAAAGAATTTGGCAATATCTATACCCGCATCATGAACCCCACAACGGATGTTTTTGAAAAACGGATAGCGGCCCTTGAAGGTGGTGTTGCAGCCCTTGCAGTAGCTTCGGGCCAGGCAGCACAATTTATTGCCCTTAACAATATCCTTGAAGCTGGCGACAACTTTGTCTCTTCTTCACATCTTTATGGTGGAAGCTACAACCAATTTAAAGTATCCTTTAAACGCCTGGGCATTGAAGTGCGTTTTGCAGATGTTGATCAGCCCGACGATTTTATACCGCTAATTGACGGAAAAACCAAGGCCATCTTTTTAGAAACCGTAGGTAACCCATCTTTCAGCATACCTGATTTTGAGCGTATTGCCGCTATTGCCAACCAACATGACCTTCCCTTGATCGTTGATAACACCTTTGGTGCTGCTGGTTACCTGTTCAGACCCTTAGAACATGG
>NZ_JAZQPU010000009.1:0-2539 GCF_045628745.1 Pedobacter sp. | reverse complement strand
CATTCTATGCGCTTCACGCATGCCTGTACATTTCATCAGTTTAATGTTGATACCACTATACACATGGTGTGCTTTCAATACATCGTCTAAACGCTGTACAGACTCATCACCAATGGTAGGAATAGGACTGTTTTCCGTTAGCCAGGCATTATCATCACGCTGCTCTTTGGGCATGCCCTGCTCAATAAAGACCACGCCTTTTTCATGCAGCCAATGTGCCATGTCTAAAGCAAAGGCTTTATCTTTCCAGCCCTGGTTAACATCCACGCAGATGGGCTTGTCGGTTACCTCCCTGATGGTTTCAATCATGTTCTTATCCGTATCACGACCAAGCTTTACCTTTAAGATTTTATAAGGTGCGGCTTCTTTAACTTTCTGACGGATTACCTCTGGTGTATCAATACCTATGGTAAAGGAAGTTGCGGGTGTCTTAGCGGCATCGTAACCCCATATTTTATACCATGGCTGTTTCATGATCTTGCCCACTAAATCGTGCAAAGCAATATCTACGGCTGCTTTTGCGGCACGGTTGCCTTCTTCAATATGGTCTACATAGTTCAAGATGTTCTCCATGTCGAAAGGATCATCAAACTTAGAAAGGTCTACTTTGGCAAGAAATTTCATTACTGTATCATGCGACTCACCCAGGTAAGGGGGCATCGATGCTTCACCATAACCAATAATGCCGTCGTATTCCAATTCTGTTAACACCACAGGTGTGGTAGAACGAGAACTTGTAGCCAGCGTAAATACATGGTTCAATTGTAAAGTATAAGGTCTAAAGCGCAGTTTAAACTTTCCTCTTCCGGCAAACTGCTCACTTGCCTGTGCTAATAGTGGTGCATTGCCCAGCACAATACCTGCACCTGCAATAAGGCTTGTTGATTTTATAAAATCTCTTCTGTTACTCATGGTTTAAGGTTGGTATAGAATTCATGTTGATCCATGCGTTGAATTTGTGGTGTACCGATAGCATCGAGCATGCGGCGAGCACTGACCAAAGTTTTAGTGTTGTAAGCATCATAATCTGCAGCGGAAGCGTCAATACTATTGATCCGCACCATGCCTGCAGATTGTATAAATTGTCCATTACCCATATAGATCGCCGTATGGGTAATACGGGCATTAGGCGTTTTTCCTTTAGCCGCCGCAAAAAACAGCAGGTCTCCAGGCTGTAGGTTTTTCAAAGCTTTCTGCAGGTTAAGGGTGTCGGCTTCTAAAACGTCTACCGGCGTACCCACTAAGGCTTGCTGCGAAGCATCACGTGGAATGACAATGCCGTTTAAGAAATAACTGGTTTTGGTAAAACCACTGCAGTCTACTCCTTTTACCGAAGTTCCACCCCAGAGGTATGGCACCCCTATTAAAGTTTTTGCCGTATTTAAAATTGCTGTAGCCTTTGGATTTGGTCTTTTCACCCAGTTTTGATAGTCGGCCGCAGTTTGCACCGGCACATAAGCCAAGCGCTGATCGGCATATTGAATTTTGTAAAAGCCTTTTTCTTTACCCAAAACTTTAAAGATAGCCCCATTCACTACATCAGATACACGTTGTGATTTTTCATTCGGCGCAGCATAAGTAAAACCATAATCGGCCGTATAAACCAGTTTTTGGGCATTTTTCCAGCTTTGCAAATCATTGGCATCCATTATAGCGAGAGCGGCAGTCTCTACCCATGAAATATATTGATCTGGCGAGCGCACCAAAGCATAGCCACGTTCTTTCTTCAAGAGCTCCACGGGCGTACCCATGAGCATTTGTGTCATCATTTCTGCCGAATGAGCGGGTTCTTTTCTGTTGTTAGCCACTGATAAACGCACTACCCCATATAATTGAGTGCCTAATTCTGCTGCTGGCAATAATTTAGGCTGTACAATAACATTAAGTCCTGCTTTTTGAAATTCACTGCGCAAAGCCGCAACTGCTGAAGGGATGGTGGTTTCCAATTCTACTGTTGCAGTAGGCGTTTCCAGCACTTGAACATTGAATATTGCTGTTCTTTTATCTGGTGCTACTTTTTTTCCTAACTGGGTAGTTAGTTCCTTAATTCGATTAATTAAGTTACTGTCTATAAGCGCCGAAGCGTGTGTTACAGTTGTTACACAAACCAAAAGACAACAAATAAAATGCTTTTTAGAAAACATGGTGGTTAATGGTTTAAGAAAAGGTTTGAGGTATTATTTGAAAGCCTAAATGTAATTTTATTTCACAAAAATAGCAAACAGTGGAATGAATTTTACCTTAAAACCCGCAAGAACACGCAATTTGTTACACAACATCTTGCATGATTCTGCAACATTTTATTAATGATGGTGTTTACAGTTTAAATTTCCGTAAATTTAAGCTAGCCCCTTATCATAGAAACTGCCATGAACCGTTTAATCAAATTTTACGGAACGATCTTATTCCTTTTTGTAACAGCTCATGCTATTGCACAGGAAAAGAACTATAACGTCAGTTTTGAGTTCTACAACCATACCTATAACCTGCAAATAGATTCTTCGATCATCATTACCAAAGCAGTGCAACTCTCTGAGCC
>NZ_JAZQPU010000008.1:0-2275 GCF_045628745.1 Pedobacter sp. | reverse complement strand
CACTGCCAATATGGTCTTGTCCCTCAAAATCTGACGGAACTCTTTCTGTAATATAAAACGTAATTTTTTCACTGTAAGCGGTTTTTAAAATTCTTCAATGCAAAAAATAATAATACGGTT
Organism: Pedobacter sp.; assembly: GCF_045628745.1. Lineage (GTDB taxonomy): Bacteria > Bacteroidota > Bacteroidia > Sphingobacteriales > Sphingobacteriaceae > Pedobacter. Next base: position 2,155 of record NZ_JAZQPU010000008.1, on the reverse strand, counting down.
GCCATCCCCACCAAAATGAGTGTTTCTTTCCACACGTAGCTAAAACCAAGTCCTTTGAGCATCACACCTTTCATAATGGTATAATAGTATTTTGAGGGTATGAGATAAGAAAGCCATTGCAATATTTTTGGCATATTCTCCAAGGGGAATACAAAGCCACTCAGTACAACTGTAGGTAACATCATCCCCATCATCGAAATCAACATAGCAATTTGCTGTGAATTGGTAATGTTTGATATGAGCAACCCAAGTGAAAGACAGGTAATGATGAAAAGTGTGCTTTCCGCAAAAAGCAACAGGAGGCTACCCTTAATTTCCACGTCAAGAAGGTATACGGAAAGCAATAACATGATAATTAAGTCAACCAGGGATAGAACCAAATAAGGTATTGCTTTTGCCATCAGCACCATTAGAGGCCTGAACGGCGAAACTAATAATATTTCCATCGTTCCCATTTCTTTCTCCCGCACTACAGAAACCGATGCCAGTGCGGTACTTACCATCATAAATATAAAAGCAATAATGCCTGGAATGAAGTTGAGCGAACCGTTCTGTTCTTCGTTGTACAATTGCCTTATTTCGGGTATGATTTGGTAGTACAGTTGTACATTGGGATTAAGTTCCTGCTGGTAATTCTTAATGATGGTATTCAGGTAGTTTGTTGCCGAAGTTCCCGTGTTGAGGGCAGAATTATCGACAATAACCTGTATCTTCGCTCCATCAGTTTTATAAAGATCTGACCCGAAATTTGCAGGAAACAAGATGCCACATATTATTTCACCGCTCTTCAATTTTTCTTCAATATCCTTATAATTTAGTGCAGCATCCTTTAGCTGAAATCTGGAATTTGATTGTATCTTGGCGATAATCTGCTCTGAATGTACATCTTGTGCATTGTCTATTACTGCGATCCCGATATTTTTTACTTCACTGCTCAATGCAAAACCAAAAAGGATGATTTCCACAATGGGTATTCCAAAGAGTATAAGTAGCGTACGTTTGTCCCTGAATACGTGGAAAAATTCTTTACGTATAAAAGCGAATAGTTGTTTCATTTTCTGCGTATTAAATTTGTACTCCGTACTGTTTTTTTTTGGATGCCGAATATGCTAAATGATAAAGGGGAATATTAACTAGCCGGGATATTAATCCGATGGCCGTTTCGCGCCTCTTGCTAGTTGGTAAAAAACATCGTCCATTGAATTGGTATTAAATTTATTTTTAAGGTTAGTAGGGCTGTCCAAAGCTTCCACACGACCGTCAACCATTATACTGATACGGTTGCAATACTCGGCTTCATCCATATAGTGTGTGGTTACAAATACTGTAATACCATTATCTGCGGCTTCATATATCATATTCCAAAACTGCCTACGGGTAACTGGGTCAACGCCTCCTGTGGGTTCATCCAGGAACACGATTTTGGGACGGTGGAAAACAGCAACTGAAAAAGCCAGTTTTTGTTTCCAGCCCAAAGGCAATTCTCCTACTAACTTCCGGGCCTCCTTTTCCAGCCCCAATTTTGTGATCAATTCGTTGCTCCGTGTTTTTATATCGGTTCTTGAAACGCCGTATATACCGCCATAAAACTCAATGTTTTCTAAAATGGTCAGGTTGTTGTAAAGCGAAAACTTTTGGCTCATATAGCCGATGTTTTTTTTGATGTTTTCCTGTTGTTTGTAAACATCAAAACCTGCCACGGTAACTTCGCCAGATGTTGGAAAGGAAAGCCCGCAAAGGATCCGCATTGCAGTTGTTTTCCCGGCTCCGTTTGCACCCAGAAACCCAAAGATTTCGCCCTGTTCCACATCGAAAGTAATGCTGTCTACGGCTTTGAAATCGCCGAACTGTTTTGTCAAATCTTTGCAGATAATCGCTTTATTTCCCATCGGTTTTTTCTATTTTGGTTTCGTCTTCATTACTTTCATTCATCAGGCGGATAAAACTGTCTTCAATCGTTGGTGTTACCTGTTTTACTTCCAATCCCTCAATATTATTTATTCCGCCAATTCTTGTGATGCTCGCAGCATCAGCATCATCTGTTTTCATAGTAAGGTGTATGTATTCGCCAAAGGGGAAACAGCTTTCCACTTCATCAGCTGTTCGTAAGTGCTGTATGAGCTTGTAAATATTATCTGCTTTGGCGGCAAATAAT
>NZ_JAZQPU010000007.1:0-4061 GCF_045628745.1 Pedobacter sp. | reverse complement strand
GCACTGTCGATATTTCTCATCTTCAGGAGCTGAGTGTAGAGGTTTGCATTTTCAAAAGCCAGACTATCATTTACTTTACCAAGGTTAGCGTACTTTTTGAGTACGTTCAGTTGCTCATAAGTATTGCCCACAATTTCATTGGTCGAATTTAGGGTTACACTTCTTTGGTAAGCATTATTCCTTACAGTGAAGACAATCCCTGTAGTAAAGAAAATGATGAATAAGAAAAATGCGTTATATCTGTTTATAAAGATCCAAAGGTTACGCATAATTTCAGAGTTGTAGGTAATGGTTGTAAGTTATAAGTCTTGCTTAGCCCTTATAACTTACAACGTAATAACCTTTATTGCATTAAAAATTTATAACCACCGATATTTTTAAGGGCAATACCAGTTCCACGAACTACCGCTCTGAGTGGATCCTCAGCAACGTGAACAGGAAGTTTGGTTTTTGCGGCTACGCGTTTATCCAGGCCACGTAATAATGCACCACCACCGGTTAAGTAAATTCCAGTCTGGTAAATATCTGCAGAAAGTTCTGGAGGTGTAATCTCTAATGCTTTAAGAATAGCTTCTTCAATTTTAGAGATAGATTTGTCAAGGCAGTGAGCAATTTCTGTATAAGAAACGGTAATCTGCTTTGGCACACCTGTCATTAAATCTCTTCCCTGAACAGCGAAATCTGCAGGTGGATCTTGTAATTCTGGTAAGGCAGCGCCAACTTCAATTTTGATCTTCTCCGCAGTACGGTCACCGATCATGATGTTATGCTGACGGCGGATATAATTGACAATGTCTGAGTCAAAGTTATCTCCGGCTACGCGGATTGACTGGTCGCAAACAATACCAGATAAAGCAATAACGGCAATTTCTGTTGTTCCACCACCAATATCAATGATCATGTTGCCCATAGGCTCTTCCACATCAATACCAATACCTACAGCAGCAGCCATAGGTTCATGGATAAGGTAAACTTCTTTCGCGCCTGCAATTTCCGCTGAATCGCGAACTGCACGTTTTTCAACTTCGGTAATTCCTGAAGGAATACAAATAACCATGCGCAAAGAAGGGAACATCCATCCTTTACCACCATTCAGCATTCTGATCATCCCTTTTATCATTGCTTCTGCAGCATTGAAATCAGCGATAACACCATCTTTTAAAGGTCTAACCGTACGGATGTTATCGTGGGTTTTACCTTCCATTTGCATGGCTTGCCTGCCTATAGCTATAATTTTATTTGTTTGTCGGTCGAAAGCAACGATAGAAGGTTCATCAACTACCACTTTATCGTTATGTATAATTAGGGTATTAGCGGTGCCTAAATCAATAGCAACCTCTTGCGTAAACCAGTTAAATAAACCCATTTATAGGTGAAGATTATGAATTAATAATATCTATGTAATATATTTAATGTAAAACTACGTCTTTTTATTGTATTTCCTGATAAATATATTAGTGTTTAAAATGTCTGACACCGGTTGTTACCATAGCTATTTTTTTAGCATTTGCCATGTTCACAGAATCAGCATCTTTAATGGATCCACCTGGTTGTAACACTGCTGAAATTCCTGCTTCGGCAGCAATTTCTACGCAGTCTGGGAAAGGGAAAAACGCGTCTGAAGCCATCACAGCACCTTTTAGGCTAAATCCAAAAGCTTCAGCTTTAACAATCGCTTGTTTAAGGGCATCAACCCTAGAGGTTTGTCCTACACCACTCGCAATCAGTGTGTTGTTCTTTGCAAATACAATTGTATTAGACTTTGTGTGTTTCACAATTTTATTGGCAAAAAACAGATCTTTTAATTCTTCTGCCGTTGCAGTTTTTTCAGTTACACTGGTCATTTGCGCCGGACCTTCGATGATTAAATCTTTATCCTGTTCGATCACGCCGTTAAGTAAAGTTTTAAATTGTTTCTTAGGCAATTCAACATCGTTTCTCTGTAAAATAACGCGGTTTTTCTTGGTTTTAAAAACTTCAATAGCTTCAGGCTGGTAAGCAGGAGCGATCAAAACTTCAAAAAATAACTTGTTGATTTCTGTTGCTGTAGCTAAGTCAATAGCGCGGTTAGCAATTAATACACCACCAAAGGCAGAAACAGGGTCACAGGCTAAAGCATCTGTCCAGGCTTCAAAAATATGGTCTCTTGAGGCAACGCCACAAGCATTGGTATGTTTTAAGATGGCAAAAGTAGGTTCTTCGAATTCATCAATTAAAGCAACAGCAGCATCTACATCAACAAGGTTGTTGTAAGAAAGTTCTTTGCCATTTAATTTGGTGAACATTTCATCCATGTTGCCGTAAAATACACCTTGTTGGTGAGGGTTTTCGCCGTAACGCAATGTTTTAGCTTCTTTAATGCTTTGTTTGAAAACCGTTAAAGGAGCTTCTGTATTAAAGTAGTTGAAAATGGCAGTGTCGTAGTGAGAAGAAGTATGGAAAGCCGTTTTAGCATAGGCTTTACGTTGCTCAAGGGTAGTTTCGCCGTTTTGTGCTTCTAATTGTTGTTGTAAAGTGCTGTAGTCATCTTTAGAAGCTAAAATAACAACGTCATTAAAGTTCTTGGCAGCAGCCCTGATCAGGGAAATACCACCGATATCGATTTTTTCAATGATGTCAGCATCAGAACCACCGGCTTTTACTGTTTCTTCAAAAGGGTAAAGGTCAACAATAACCAAATCAATTTCAGGAATTTCATATTCCGCGATCTGTGCTTTATCTTCAGTTAAATTTCTGCGGTTTAAAATACCACCAAAAACTTTCGGGTGCAAAGTTTTAACACGTCCACCTAAAATTGAAGGATAACCGGTTAAATCTTCCACTGCAGTAACAGGTAAATTTAAATCTTTGATAAACTGTTCAGTTCCACCTGTAGAGAATAATTGTACTCCTTGTGCTGCTAGAAGGCGAACTAATGGTTCCAGACCGTCTTTGTAATAAACTGAAATTAAAGCGTTTTTGATCTTAATTGATTGGCTCATTAGTGTGTATTTTTGAGCCGCAAAAATAAGGTTTTAAAGCGATAAAATTTAATAGAAATAAATAAAAATACTTACTTCTTGATCTTCTTTAAAATGCTTTCTACGATGCGTGGAAAATGCTGATGCTCTAGTTGTTGACCTTTGAATTTTAACATTTCTAAATTATCACCTTTCTCAATTTTATACTTGCCCTGGTAAATAAATTCTCCCTCATCGTAATTCTCGTTCACATAATGAATGGTAATACCTCCTTCGGTTTCACCTGCAGCAAGTACAGCATTGTGTACATGATCGCCATACATTCCTTTACCGCCAAACTTAGGCAAGATAGCAGGGTGGATGTTTATGATCCGGTTAGGGTAAGCCGTTAAAAGATTTTGAGGGATTTTCCATAAGAAGCCTGCCAGCACAATAAAGTCTATATCCATCTTTTTTAGCAAGGTTAAAATATCATCACTTTGGGAGAATTCTTTCCTGTTAAAAATATGGGTAGGGATTTCATAATTATCGGCACGTTGTAAAACGTAGGCATCAGCATTGTTGGTGAGTACCACAGCAATTTCAACTTCTGTGCTGTCAGCAAAGTGTTCCATTAATTTCTGAGCGTTGGTACCGGAACCGGAGGCAAATATGGCAATGCGTTTTTTCATTCGTATACGATTTGTTTTTTAACGGTGATGAAGCGACATCAGCAAAGGAAAATCTATCGATGTTCAAGCTTGAGGTGTTTCATTGGGGCCAAAAATACATTAAGTTCGTTAAAATGTACAGTATTAGTATCAAATGATACTGTGTTTTGATGTTATCGAAATAAGCATTCGTTAAAAATATACCGTTGGAGCATCAAAAATGTTGTGTTTTAATAGGAATAAGGTAACATATAAAATATAATGTATAGTAGGCGTAGCACTCTCTATTGTGTATAGGTTACATTTTGCGTTTTTTTATGAAGCTTATGCTCGAATGTCGACAACTCTAACTATATTTGTCGCCAAGAAGGGTGCAAATCAATTGGTTTATTGATAAGTTAATCTGCTTAATGAAAAATAATTACGGATCATTTTGCAAATTAAAAACTTA
>NZ_JAZQPU010000006.1:0-3182 GCF_045628745.1 Pedobacter sp. | reverse complement strand
TCGGTTAGGACTACGGATGTTTGGGATTGGACACAAGGTTTTTTTGCTGGTGGTCTGTGGTATATTTATGAATATACGCAAAAACCGGAATGGAAAGCCGCGGCTACAAAATGGACTGAGGCCTTAGAACAAGCACAATTTTTAACGCAGCATCACGATATTGGCTTTGTAATGTATTGTTCATATGGCAATGCTATTAGATTTGAGAAAGACCCCGTAAAGCTTAAAAAATACCATCAGATTCTGATTCAATCGGCAGAGTCAGCAATAACCCGTTTTGATCCTAAAGTAGGTTTGATTAAATCCTGGAATACAAAAGCTTCATGGGACAAAAAGACCATGTGGCAATTCCCAGTAATTATTGACAATATGATGAACCTTGAAATGCTTTGTTATGTTTCCAAACTGACAGGTAATCCTAAGTATAAAGAGATTGCCGTAAGTCATGCTTTGAATACCATGAAAAATCATTTCAGAGCTGACTTCAGTACCTACCATGTGGTAGATTATGCTGCGGATGGTGCAGTACTGCACCAGCAGACTAACCAGGGTTATGCTGATAATTCAACTTGGGCTAGGGGACAAGGGTGGGCTATTTATGGTTTTACCATGATGTATAGGGAAACCAAAGACAAACGTTTTTTGGATGCGGCACAAAAAGCGGCTGATTTTTATATCAATCACCCAAATTTACCAAAGGATAAAATTCCATACTGGGACTTTAACGCGGAACAAAAGGGCTATACACCAGATTTCAATTATCAGGCAAATAAGTTGTCTTACATCCCTCGTGATGCTTCCGCAGGATCACTGGTGGCTTCTGGGTTGCTGGAGTTGAGTACCATAGGAAAGAATGGCAACAAATATTTTAAACAGGCAGAGCTGATGTTGAAATCCTTATCTGGGGATGAATATTTAGCTAAACCCGGAACAAATTCTGGGTTTATCTTGAAACACGCTGTAGGCAGTCTGCCTCATCAATCTGAAATTGATGTGCCATTGATTTATGCTGATTATTACTTTTTGGAGGCATTGCTGCGCTACCAGAAGATTAAAAAATAGCGGTGTGCCCTAAAGAATGAAATGCTATTATTTATTACTTTTTTAGAAACGTTCATGCCACCCATATCAAGGCTGGCAAGATTGACTCAAAGATTGATGTTAGTCTCAATTTTATTGCAAAGATTTCATGATGAATTTAATGCAGTTAATTGCAATTAAAAACGCATAGTTATGTTGTAAAAATGGGAAGTGAAAGAGATTCCAATCATTTACATATACCGAAAAATGATCTTCTTACAGCCGTAGATCAACTGATAGGGCGATCCAAAGATTTTTAGATACAAATAGCCTTTCAATAAATTGCATGAAATTCTGGCACGGACTAGTGTTGATCGTTTCTGCTAAACAAACAAGCCGCTAACAAATTGAATTTGTATAGCGGCTTGCATATTAAGGTTTTTGCATTATTTCATTAGCGACTGAACCTTCTTATACAAAGTTTCTCCACGTAGGTTCGATGCCACAACTTTGCCATTCTGATCGATCAAGACATTTTGAGGAATAGCACGTACATTATATAATTTTGCTGCAGGCTCATTCCAGCCTTTCAAACTCGACACATGATACCATGGCATTCCATCTTTCTCTATTGCGGCCTTCCATTTTTCTGTATTATCATCCAGCGATACACTCAACACGGTAAATCCTGCGGCCTTAAAATCGTTGTATGTTTTAACCACATTAGGATTCTCGTTACGGCATGGACCACACCAGCTGGCCCAAAAGTCTACTAGGGTATACTTGTTTTTGTTGATCACTTCTTTTAAGCTGAGCGATTTACCTTCTGGTGTTGTTGAAACAAAATCAATATAGGGCTGTCCATCCATTTTGCCTTTAACAGCAAGTAACCTATTGCCAAATTGTTTTCCTAGTGGGGTTTCCTTAACTTCATTGCTTAACTTTTCATAATACGGATAAGTAGCCTCATAATTCATTGTTGCGCCAACCGCACTGTTATTTAAATGGTAAAGTGAAACGTAGGAATTCGGATGGTCGGTTACAAATTGTTGTATAGCTTTGATTTTAAAATCAGTGTAATGATGAACTATTTTCAATATTGGTGCACCCATACCTTGTTTTTCAGCTCCTTCAGGCATTTGCTTCACTTTATAGATCATCGCCATAAGAATATCATCTTCCTTCCGCATAATTCTTGTAAACTGGGCCTGATCCTCCGCTAATTTTGTCCCTGTAATTTGCGCATTTTTTAAAGAATCCTTTGTTGACACCCGGATTTTCCCTGCAGATAAAAACAAGGGAACCCGATCACCCATTTCTAGCTCTTTCATACTTAGGGTACCCAATGCAGGTAAAGCAACGTTTCCATTAAACTTAAAGCTGCCCTTTTTAATCTGTACGCTATCTACAAATTTTGTTTCATTTTGGTTATAGAACAACTTTACGTAAGCGCCGTTATATTTCGAATTTACTTTCCCCTCAACAGTAAAATCCCCCGCCTGAGTAAAGGCAGCTAGGGGACTTAAGAAGAGTGCAATCATCAGTTTAATCTGTTTTGATTTCATATCTGTATTTTTTGAATAATGGTTAATCCGGCCAAATAAGAATAAAGCCGAAAGTGCTCTGATCGTTATTTTAAAAGTTCTTGAATTTTAGCATAAAGGGCTTCACCACGCAAGTTAGATGCAACTATTTTGCCTTTTTGGTCTATCAATAAATTCTCAGGGATGGCTTGTACACCATATAGCATGGCTGCAGGCTCCTGCCATCGCTGCAGACTGGATACATGGTACCATGGCATCCCGTCAGTCTTTATCGCCGACTTCCATTTGTCAGCATTGTCATCCAGTGAAACACTCATTACTGTAAACCCAGCATCTTTAAAATCGGTAAACGTCTTAAAGACATTAGGGTTCTCCTTGCGGCAGGGTCCGCACCAACTTGCCCAAAAGTCTAATAAGATATATTTGTGATTATTGATCACTTCTTTTAAGCTCAGCGTTTGTCCGTCAGGGGTAGTAGAAGCAAAATCTATATAAGGTTTTCCTTCGAACAATTTAATACCCAGCAATTCTTTCTTAAACTGTTTTCCAACTGGAGTTTCCTTCAATTTTTCACTTAGGTTTTCAAAGTAAGGGAGTGTGGTGCTCTTTGAACTTGAC
>NZ_JAZQPU010000005.1:0-17583 GCF_045628745.1 Pedobacter sp. | reverse complement strand
AAAATAATTTTGTTTTTCAATTGCAAACGCTACTTTTGCAGTCCGATAACAACACATCGGAAACGCATTTGTAGCTCAATTGGATAGAGCATCTCACTACGGATGAGAAGGTTTGGGGTTCGAATCCCTACAAGTGCACAGAAGAGGGGATTTCAGAAATGAGATTCCCTCTTTTTTTTATTCATATATCTGATATTCAGATTCTGCATTTTTTTGAATTGGTTGATTTTTAGGATCAAGTAGTTGTTACACAACTAATTATCTTACAATATAATTTTACATCTTTGCTCATAATCAGGATATTAGATTATGTAAGGTAAAAAGTATATCAAGAAAAATTATTCATTAATTTTCAATTATCCGATTAGGTCCCTGTCAATAACGTACCACAGAAAAGTCTTAGATTTCTCTAGGCTTTTTTGTTTTAATAGTATTTTAATCTCTGTCTAGTCCGTCGGTGTATCCCATCGATTTAAGCCTTTCCTTTATAATCTTATCTATTCTAGCTTTAGTAGTATAAAAAGCAAGAATTTTCAATGAATCTGGTCTGGGAAGTTTAACGAAATTTTCGAAGTCAATTGCTGTTTTATAAATTCTAAGATGACTCAGGGTTTTTAATTTTTCTATACCTGTAAGGGTGGTAAAGGTTTTGCAGTTCAATAGCTTAAAATCTTCTAAATCATTTAGGTTCCGATCAAAGTGTAGTTCCTTTAATTGTATATTGTCTTCAATTTTCAAATTTTTCAATTTTGTAAAGTTGGATATGTTATTGAAACTATTAAAGCCTCGTACCCAAATGATTTCTAAATCCTCAATTTCATTTTTTTCTATCTCCTCTATATTGCTTCGCCCACCTAGGATAATTTTTAAGGTCTTAAGTTCTTTGAGTTTATTAATGAAGTGTAGCGGGACTTTGGAAACCGAATTCAGATTAAGCTGATTCAATTTAAGGAGATCTCCTATTGCATCAATGTTTTTTGTGTGTCCACAAACCATCAGTGTCCTCAAGTTACGATAATTTCTTAGGTGGTCTAAATTAAATGCTTTTGTCCTGGTGTCTGTGAGCATTAAGTATTTAATTTTGTGGAGATTTTGTGCGCCTAAGATTTCGGTTTCTTTTATTTCAAAAACACCAAGTCCAAATCTTTCGAGGTGCATAAGTTTAGTAGCAACAACCTCCAATTTATTAACTTCTAACATGCAGTCCAAAGACAAATATTTTACGTCAGGTATCCTTTCCAGGTTTTTACAGTCGAAGGTATGTCCATAGAACCTGACTCCAAAGTGAGAATCATAGTGTTGACAAAGGTTATTAATCTCATTGAGTAGCTTGTCCGTATAAAGTTTATCAGAAAATTGTACGATGTCGTCCCAACCTGATGTGATCTGTTGTTCGATTAGCTGACAGTCAAGTTCTGTTGGATTTTGGATTCTGTTTTGTAGGATCATGAGCATCACTTTAAGAATCCAAGGTAATCGATCTTAATTCAAAATACAATGAGTATTAAGAATCTGATTTTTTCACGTTGGCTGTATACTGTTTAATTAATGCTGATAAATTCGGTAGCCCCGATTTAATCCAGTTTTTCTTTAAAGCACCTTTTAAGGCAAATTTAACTTCACCATTTTCCAGCTTTGCGAGTAATGTTGGTATTTTTGTTCCGTCATAAAGTTCAATGACTTTAAAAGATGATGTGAAATCGTTGATGAAGCGTAGGTTTTGTTCGTAAACACCTTTAATAGTCGAAGGCTCTACGTAGTGTCCGCCTTCCATTACTCTTTGGCCAACCCTTGCTATGCAATCGCTAATTTTGTCAAGACACAGATAATTTAGTTGGATTTGGTACCTATTATTTTCAAACAAGTCAATGTATCTCCAATAGTCTGGATGCGATAATGGCGTTTCCAGAACAAAGTGTTTATGCTCCCTAATGGCCCTTTTCATTTCTTCTATCAGCTTATCTTCCATCATTCTAGTCGCTCTTAGTAGTAGCTCTGTAGCATTTACTCCGGTCTTAGTTAGTTGCTTCTCGAATTCAATACGGGTATTATCTCTGTCAAATGACCAGATACCGCTAAATGCATCGGGTAACATGGTTTGAATATGCGTTGATTTTCCCGCTCCATTTGGCCCTGAGATGACCAATAAGGTCGGTCTAGAGTAATCCATGTACTTTCCTGACCTGATCTGCTTCGATTTTGGATAAGGTTTTTATAACACGGTATTGAAATATCCTACCTTTTGAGCTTACTTCCTGAAGTTCAATGTGGCCGTCGGCGAATTCCCTGTAAACTTGACCATCAGGCAATTTATCGGAAAGGATTAAAAAAGGAAGGTTTTTGCTGAAGTTTTTTGTACGAAGTGCCTTTATAGTACTCAGATAATGTTCCTTTTTGATTTCGAATTCAACAACTGCGGACATAATTATTTCTTTTATTAGACTATAAATTTACTAATGTAAAAATACGAAACTTATCCCTTAAGTGCAAGGAACCATTGCTTATCAGCCGTAAAGATCCCTACTCGAGATAAGTTCATTTTACTGTATTTGTAATAGGGAAGATTTCGCAGTTTCATCACTAGCAAAATCATCCCATTTTGAGAGATTTTTAAATTTCTATTGTTTCCCCGACTTGTATTTTGTGAATCCAATTTCTGCCCAAATGTTAAATAAAGGCTTATTTGGTCTCCTTTCTTTTTATAATTCCGCTTATACTTTTGCTCGAAATCTCTATTAAGAATTTCGCTATTAAGGTAATTCCTGCAATCAGCTGGTTTAAATTGATTCAAAAGGATAAGACTCATAAGATCATAACCAATCAGTAATTATGCATCTGTAGCAAATCCATCCCACGTACACGACATTAAAATTTTGTAAAATAGTCAGTAGTCAATTTTAACACGCCATGCGGTCACATGCTTGTCGGCTATGGGTGAGTCCACGGTGAGTCCACCATGAGTCCACGGTCAGTCCACGTTTACCCAAACAAAGGGTGGACTCACCGTGGACTCATGGCGCACTCAATGCGCTGTCATAGCAAGCTGTCACCAAGCCGTCACTTAACTATCATCTGTTCCTAACTATCCCCATCTTCACCTCCTTAACCTTAAAATTCCGCACATTCCAATACTAGTCTGACCTCTCAATCTTCAAAATATGTGTTTTATAACCTTTGGCGGAAGAGAGAAACGCTGGAGCTGAAATATTCTCTGCTTACGTACCTTTCGGTAGCCGTAAAATACCAGATCCTCGATCTACTAGACAAAAAACACAGGCGACTGCAGGCTGTTTCCGCCTCGGATCTGGAAAGTGACCTGGAAATTGGTTTATCGCCCTCCGCAGACGATGCTCTACTTGAAAAGGAGTTGTTTGAACGTCTGGAACAGACCGCGACTCCTTCACCAATGTTGCCAATGATGATGCCTGGTGTGAGTGTGTCTTGTTATATAGCTGAATAACAGCCCCTGTTCAGGGCCGCAGTAATAGATATAAAATGATCTTAAAGAAGCCGTATCATCAATTAAAAGATGATGCGGCTTCTTTTTGTCAAATTTTAGTGTGTTAGGTGATGGCCATTGGCGCTGGGTATCGGCAGTCGCTATTGGCATATGCCAATAGAAATTTATAGCCAGCACACCTGCATTGATGATCATTAAAAATCTTGCAATTATTTGCAAGAAAAGCACTAAAATTTAATAATTAAATATTAAGTTGCCAATTAATTATGAATATCTGAATTAAATCTATTAGTTTAGTGGAATAAATTGCTGGCGTAAATACTAGCATAGATAATTGGTTATAGAATATTTAATTGCCTAATGAAGCGGAATTCAGATTTTACGGAACTAGCAGATGATGCACTTATCAATTTGATAAAGTCGCATAATCAGTTAGCTTTTGTATGTATCTACGACCGTTACTGGTCTGAGATGTACGCTTGTGCATTTCATATATTCCCTCACCGCGAAACCTGTGAAGATTTAATACACGATGTTTTTTTGTATCTCTGGACTTCCAGAGAACGGATTGAAATAAAATCGCTTCGAGATTATCTTTACATCGCGATCAAGAACAAATCTTTAAATAAAATCCGGGCACAAAAACATTTGGTAGAATTAACCGAAGACGAGCATGAACAGATCGGTTCAACTTCGAATTCAGAAGAACAAATGATGGTAAAGGAGATCAACACCCTTTTTGAAAGGGGAATGTTGTCTCTTCCAGAGAAATGCAGGGAGATTTTATTTTTAAGCCGCAAAGAGAATTTATCTAACAAGGAAATTGCCTCCCGGCTAAATATAGCACCTAAAACAGTAGAAAACCAGATCAACATTGCACTTCGTAAAATCAGGCTCCTGATGGGAGACTTTCTGTTTTTCTATTTTATTTATTTTTTCTTTGGGTGATCCACCCCTTTGATGTGTCTTTAGATCAAAGCACATGACTAAAATTCTTTTTTGGTGAAAAATACAACTATGCATAAGCATTATAACGAGGCTGACGAAGCACGCATTAGTAAAGCTATTGATGATTTTAAAGAAAGTCCTGTGGGTTGGAATGAAGAAAAAATGGGCCCTGCGCCAGCAATTAAAAATGCGGTGCTCAACAGGTTGTTGGCAAGCATAGATAGAAAGCAAAGCCGTACAATAGTTTTCAAAAAGATCATGACTGCAGCGGCTTCAGTTGTTTTGGTGATGGGTTTAGTATGGCTTTGCCTGAGCTATAAAAACAGTTTTTTTGCTCCAGCAAACATCATTGTTAAAACCAAAAGAAATGAAGTTAAAAAGGTGCTCCTTAGCGATGGATCGATCGTGTGGCTTAATGGCAACAGTACTTTAAGTTATCCGGAAACATTCAATGAAGCAAAGCGAAAAGTAGACCTGATAGAAGGGGAGGCATTTTTTGATATTCACCACAATGCGAAACAACCATTCCAGGTAAAGGCAGGTAAAACCTTAACCAATGTATTGGGAACCGCTTTTAACATCAGTTCATACGCCTGGCTTAATAAAATCAGTGTAACCGTGGCTCGTGGAAAAGTAGCGGTAAATAATGCCTTATTGTTACCTAATCAGCAATTGCTTTACACTAAAGCCTCGGGTAAGCTGGAGCGTAAAAATGTTACTGCGGCTTACGTAACTTCATGGATGAAACGTGAGCTTTCATTTAACGATGAAGATTTTAAAACGGTAGCGGCTAAAATTGAAGATAAATTCAATGTTAAAATCAGTTTTGCCAACAGGAATATGTTGCGTATGCGGATTACTGCAAAATTTGAAACTACAGATAACCTGAACGAAATTCTTGATGCCCTTTCAATGACGATGGGTCTAAATTATAAGGTTAACAACCATCATATTTTAATAACACACTAAACAACTCAAACAACCAACCGACCAAACTAAACTGCTATGCCTATGATGAAATAATTACTTCAACTACCGCCAAAAAAAGGAACCGAAATATAAATATTCCGATTCCATGATGTTGTCAGAAGCGTAACGCCAATCACCTGTCTGGCAGTCATCCTATGTCTTTTAAAATCTAAAAAAAAACATATTCAAAGGTATGAAATTATATATATATAGCATCTGCTGTATGGCCGCTGCTTTGTTACTGCTTACCACACCTTTAAAAGCACAACAAACTAAGCCTGAAAAAGTTGATGTTGATTTTACCAATATCCCATTAAAACAAGCTCTGGACATTCTGCAAAAGAAAAGTACTTACAATTTTATTTTTAGCGAAGAACTGGTAAGTCCTTATATGGTAAGCCTAAAAGCAAAAGGTATTACTGTAGAAGCAGCAATGGACAAATTGATCAGCAAAACAAAGCTCGATTACCTGATCAAAGATTATAAAATTATTATCAGGAAAAAGACGACAAAGCCAGAGGCTGGTCCTCCTTCTAAGTCAATGCCCATGACATCTATGAGCAGTGCAATGCCCCCTGAAAGGATTAAAGGTAAGGTGTTGAACAAAGAAGATAATGCTATAGCAGGGGTAAGTGTAAAAGTTAAGGACTTCGATGCTGTTGTAACTAAGACCAATGTTAATGGTGAATATACACTTACTATTCCTGAAAAAGCCACAGCTCTCATCTTTAGCCACTTAAACTTTGCAACCAAAGAGGTAAAGATAGGCAATTCAAGGGAAATGAATGTGGCCTTGACAGAATTAGAAAATGACCTTGATGATGTAGTGGTAACAGGTGTTTTTACCCGTAAAGCAGAAAGCTTTACCGGTTCGGCATCTACATTTACACAACAGCAACTTCGTACTGTAGGTAATCAAAACCTGATCCAGAGTCTTAAAATGCTTGATCCTTCTTTTATACAAATTGAAAATCTTGCTGCAGGATCTGACCCAAACGTACTGCCTGATTTGCAAATCAGGGGTGCAAATACTTTACCGGGGTTAAAAGGCGAATATGCTAATAACCCAAATATGCCTTTATTTGTGTTGGATGGTTTTGAAACCAACCTGCAAAAAATCTATGACCTGGATATGAACAGGGTAGCTTCGGTCACTATTTTAAAGGATGCTGCTGCAAAAGCTATTTATGGTTCAAGAGCTGCCAACGGGGTAGTTGTTGTAGAAACTAAACGCCCAGAAATGGGTAAACTGAGACTAAGCTATAACGCTGATTTCAACATCACTACGCCAGATTTGACGAGTTATGATTTAACCAATTCGGCAGAGAAACTCCAGGTAGAATTAAACTCAGGCAGGTATACCACCACTGCGCTTTATGCAGATCAATTGTTAAAAGAACAATACAACAGAACCTATATTGAAATTGCAAGAGGTGTAGATACCTACTGGCTCTCGCAGCCGGTAAATGTGGGTATAGGGCAAAAACACAACTTGTCTTTAGAAGGTGGAGATCCTTTTTTAAGGTATGGTGCTGATTTTACGTACAACAACATTTCGGGTGCCATGAAAGAATCTGGCCGTAAAACCCTTTCAGGAAATGTTTACCTTTCTTACAGAGTGAGTAACTTCTTGTTTCGTAACACGCTGACTGTTACCGGAAATAAAGCGTATGACTCACCGTATGGATCTTTTGCCAGCTATTCCAGGCTTAATCCTTACTGGTCACCTTTTGATGCAAATGGAAATATCCAAAAAGTACTTGGTACCTATGATTCTGGATCAGGCACTCCGATTACCTATTACAATCCTATGTATAACGCGACTTTAGGGACTAAAAACTTTGCAAATTATACAGACATTACCAATAATTTTCAAACTGAATGGTCACTTACAAAGGCTTTGAAAATGATTGGCCGTTTTGGGTATACGCAAAAGCAAACTAAACGCGAAGATTTTTACCCTGCCAACCATACCCGTTATGCAGAATATGCGGAAGAAGATTTCTTTAAAAGGGGAGATTATGCCATTACCGACGGACAGGACGGATCTATCAAAGCAGATGTTACGCTAAACTATTCTAAATTGCTGGGAAAACACCTGTTTTATGTAAACGGGGGATGGAACCTTTATGAAACCAACAGTGAAACACACGGTTTTCAGGCACAGGGTTTTTTGAACGATAAGGTAGAAAGCATCAATTTTGCCAAACAATATCTTGAAAATGGACGCCCATCAGGGTCTGATGCCCTTAGCCGCGAAACGGGTTTGCTTTCAGCATTGAACTATTCTTATGATGAGCGTTTTCTAGCAGATTTAACCTTTAGAAGACAGGCTTCCAGTGTTTTTGGTGCCAACAACAGGTGGGGAAATTTTTGGTCTGCAGGTATAGGCTGGAACATCCATAAAGAAGCTTTTTTGAAAGATGCCCAATGGATGGATCAGTTTAAATTAAGGGCCTCAACAGGATATACCGGAAGTCAGAATTTTAGTCCTTACCAGGCTATGGCTACGTATAACTATTATACCGATACTTATTACGACAATATAGTGGGTGCCAAACTTATGGGCTTGGCCAATGAATCTCTTCAATGGCAACAAACACAAGATTACAATGTTGGTGTAGACTTTCAGGTGTTTAAAAGATTGAACATGAGGGTTGATTATTACATCAGCACCACTAAAAACCTGCTGACAGATTTTCCTTTACCGGGTTCTGTAGGATTTAGCACCGTAAAAGGTAATCTGGGTGAACTTAGAAATACAGGCATAGATGCTGTAATGAGCTACAAAGTTTTCAATGACCTGGCTACAGCAAGTTTTTTAAACTTATTTGTGAATGTTAGTGCCAATAAAAATAAACTGATTAAAATTTCTGATGCTTTAAACAGTTTGAATGAAGAAAATGAAGCCGCAAGAGGGAGTTCTACAAAACCTTTTATCAGGTATAAAGAAGGGCAATCAACAACTGCTATTTATGCAGTGCCTTCATTGGGTATTGATCCAATTACGGGTAATGAAATTTACCTGACTTCAATCGGAGAAATGACTTATGTATGGAATCCAAATGACCAGGTAGTGGTTGGTGAATCTACACCTAAGCTCCGCGGAAGTTTTGGTTTTAATGCACAATATAAAGGCTGGGGCCTTAACTGTGGGTTTATGTACAAACTTGGCGGGCAATATTACAACCAAACACTGGTAGACAGGGTAGAGAATGTAGACATTGCTTACAACGTTGACCGCAGGGTATTTACCAGCACATGGACACAGCCAGGTGATGAGGTGTTTTTTAAACGGATCAAATCTTTGCCCAGCCGTACAAATCCAAGCTCGCGTTTTATACAAGAATTTAATGAACTGCAATTGAGCTCGCTGAACCTTTCTTACGATTTTAGAAATACTGCCTTCTTAAAACGCACAGGGATGGAGCGGGTGAGGGTAACCTTCTTCACCAATGACATAGCCAGAATATCTTCTGTGAAAGCTGAACGAGGACTGGACTTTCCTTTTGCAAGAACTTATTCCTGCTCTTTGCAGGCTACATTTTAATACAATACAGAGATGAAAAGATATTTAAAATTCGTTTTAATTGCGTTGCCAATAGTCTTGTTTTCATGCAATAAATGGCTTGATGTAGAGCCTAAATCGCAGGTGCGCGACAGCGATCTGTTCTCTACAGAAAGTGGATTTAAAGAAGCCCTTGCGGGTGTGTATAGTTCCCTAACTTACGAGCCTTTGTATGGTCGGGAAATGACTTTCGGTTTAATGGGTGTTTTAGCCTACGAATGGGATTCGCAACCTACCCCGTATGATGCGGACAAAATTTACACCTATTCTGCTAACCAAATTTCCTTGAATCGTATTGATGCCATTTGGAATGGATTATACAATTCGGTTGTCAATACCAATAAATTGCTCGAAGAAATTGACGAAAAGAAGTCAGTATTTAGCGGTGATAATTATAACATCATTAAAGGTGAGGCACTTGCCCTTCGTGCTTTTATCCATTTTGATTTGCTGCGTGTTTTTGGCGCCAGTTATGAAGAAAACGCTCAAAAAATTGCTATTCCTTATTATAAAAATACAGGTAGTGAAATTGCTCCGCAGTTGAGTGTATCTGCAGTAATTGATTTAGCTATAGCAGATTTGAACGAAGCTGCAGAACTGTTAAAAGTTGACCCAATGGTTACCGGTAAAACATTAACAACTTTAGATGATAGTGGTTATTTACTTAACAGAAAGTTGCATTTAAATTATTATGCAGTAAAAGGTTTGCTCGCCAGAATTTACCTGTATAAGAAGGATAGCCTGAAAGCACTGGAAAATGCAAAAGTGGTCATTAATGCCAGTAAATTCGACTGGATTTTGCAGACTGCCCTTAACAACAAAACCCAGGCAGATCTAACCTTTTCCACTGAACATCTTTTTGCACTGAACGTAGTTCGGTTAAAAACAATTTTTGACAACTCATTTACCGCTACAGGTAATAGCGTATTTAGCCTTTCCCCGGCTACAAAGGCAGAGTATTATCAAAATTCGGCTGAAGATTACAGGTATTTAAATTGGTTTGATATGACTGCCGCCGGGTTCAATTTTTTCAATAAGTATAATCAGCTGGAAAGTACGGCATGGCCACAGGCTTACCGCAATAGAATGCCCATGATTAAAATTTCAGAAATGTATTTTATTGCTGCAGAAGCACAAAAAAGCACCAATATAACTGAAGCGGCAACTATGATCAATACAGTTAGGTTACACCGCGGATTAACGGCAACGACCATTAGTGCTGCAAACTTTGATGCAGTGCTGTTACAGGAATTCAGAAAAGAATTTATTGGAGAAGGACAGCTTTTCTTTTACCACAAAAGAAAAAATAATGCGGCCATTCCAAGGGCAGCAGGACTGGATTTGATTGCACTTAAAGGATATAAATTGCCCATTCCGGTAAGTGAATTTAGTAATGCCCCGGGCAGAGTTGACAACAGATAAAAAGCATCATCATGAAACGTAAATTACTATATATAGCTTGCATAGTGCTGCTATGGTGTTCCTGCAAAAAATCAGAAGAACTGGTTTTCCCACAGGAATTTAATGCACTGAACATCTGGCTAGGGACAGACCCACAGAAGCCCGACAGCCTGACCTATAATTATGCGTTTAAGTCTTTGAATGACATGGATACCATTAGTTTTTCTGTGCGCCTTACCGGTTTACCATCTGCTGTAGACAGGGAGTTTCAACTGAAAGCTATTGGCGGAGATACCTTGAGGATTAAAAAGGATGTGCATTATGTGTTTCCAAAATATGTTCTTAAAGCGAATACTTATGCTGCGGTTTTTCCTATTTACTTTAAACGTACGTCTGAATTTAAAAACAAGGAAGGTAAAATCATCTTTGGTTTAAAAGAGAATGACACCTTTAAAAAAGGAATTGCCGAGCTCTCTGATATGATCGTGATCTTAAAAGATCAGTTTTCGAAACCAGACAACTGGGACACTCATCCTGCTCCTTTTCGTTCCCTGGCTTCGTTTTTCGGGACTTACAGCGAAGTGAAATTCCAGTTTATTACCACTGCAATTGGCCTTCCGCCGACCTTTAAAGTACGCTATACAGGTGTGGCCCTACCACCTTCTGAAATCAGTTATACCCAAGCTCAGTATTATCAAAACAGGTGCAAAATAGAACTGGTTAATTACAACCTGGCACATCCCGGTAAACCACTTAGAAATGAGTATGATGAGTTGGTTACTTTTCCTAATTAATTTATTTAAAGGCTATTAATTTATATCATGAAAATATACAGTTTTAAATTCCTGACTCTGATCCTGCTCATGACAGGTTTGATGGCATCCTGCTCAAAGGATAAGGGAAATTATACCTATGAGATATTAGATCCATTAGCAATCAATGTCACTAACATTGCTTCAACATACTCCATGCTACGGTATGAATACTTGGATATCAAACCTGTGGTCACCTATAAGGGAGAGGTGGTAAACCCTGAAAAACCGCAGTTTCCTGAACTTAGTTTCAGCTGGGAAATGTATCCTTCACAGGCTTACGGCACAATAGTAGAAAGACATACCCTGGCCAATACGCCAGAGCTGCATTATCAAATGACGGAGAAGGAGCTGACCTGGGAAGTGTTGTTTACGGTTACAAACACCAATACGGGCGTCAAAAGCTTTGCCAAATTTAGTGCTGCTATTACCCCTGCTCTTGCTGAAGGATGGATGGTGCTCTATGAAAAAAACGGCAATACAGATGTTGGGATCATCGCCAATAATGAAATTTCTAAGGCTGCTACTACAGAGAAGCTGTTTCTTGACCTGTATGCAAATTCCAATGGTGCGCCTTTGGCAGGAACGCCTGGTTCTATCGTGTATTCTAAATCTAATTTCCCAACTACGGTTAGTTTGTATGTACAAAGCAGTAAAGATATTGCTGATGTAAGTACCAGTACCTTTCAGAAAATTAGTGATGTGAATAAAGGCATATTCTGGTCTAAACCGGCTAGCATTGCACCATCATTTATGGTGACAACAGAAGGCAGAAAGGACTTTTTAATCAATAACAATAAACTTCATTCAGTAGATTATACAATTATTGCAACTGGAGACCGGGCTTTTGGTGATGCCCTTGGCGGAAACCACGGCGCACTTGCTCCATGGCTATCTGTGGGACCGGCTGCTGCGTTTGATGTGATTGCCTATGACCAGACCAATAAAAAATTCCTGAAAGTGGCAGCGCGTGGATCTGAACTTGTTCCCTTTGCCACAGTTCAGAAAGATGCAAACTTTGATGTGAACAATGTGGGCCTGGAATTGATGTTTAGTGACATAGGATGGAACAACTGGGATTATTTCGTGATGAAAGATAATGCTGCAAATCCGGTTAAATATTACATGTTATCTGCAAATTTTAAAGGTGGAGAGATTGCTAAAATTGGTCAGTATAAATATGATATGAGCAATTGCCCTGAAATAGGCGCTATCAATTCAATGACGACCGGTTATCTCGGTGAGATTGTTTACTACAGTGCAAATAACCACTTATACCAGTATAAATATACTCCAGGTATAACAGATCTCCTGTGGACTGCTCCGTCTGGTGAGAAAATCACCAACATTACCTTACAGAAGTACAGCAATACTAACCGTGGACTAGGTGCATTATACGACCCTAAAAATTTATGTAAAATTTTGTATTTGGCTACTTATAATGAAAGCTCCAAAATAGGAACCGTATACCAGATGGAGGTAAACCCTACCAGTGGTGCTATCATTGCTGGAACAGAAAAAAAATATACAGGATTTGGGAAAGTTAAATCGATGGCCTGGAAACTTGGTGTTAAATAATCAATCTTAAAAAGAAACATAAAAAATAATGAAACATACATTAACATTTACATTAGTCCTGGCCTGCTCCTCTTTGGTGAGTATGGCACAGGGAAACTATACCATTAAAGGAAATTTAAAGGGGCAGGGAAATGAGAGAATTATGGTAAAAGGCACTGAGGGACTAATTACTGTAGAGGCTAAAAACAATGTGTTTGAATTAACAGGCCAGGCAGGTGATGAGCCTTTTGTGACTTCGGTAAATACGGGAATTGACCGTAACCTTTATTTGGGTGGGGGCAAAACAGGTATGTATCAGCCGCCCTTGCCACTTGAGATTGTATTGACTAAAGGGGCAAACCTAACCATTACAGGTTCAGCACTAGACCTTAATTTAGCTTCAGTAACCGGTGATGCATTGAATGACAGCTTTACAGCATTTCGCAAAGCCGAAGAGACCTTAACCAAACAAATGTCTGGTTTACAGAAAGAGATGGTCGAATCCAGAATAATGGGGATTAAAGACGCAATGAATGAAATTGCCCCGAAAATGATGGAGAATAGGAAAGCCCTTTCGGCATCAAGAAAGAAATTTATTAAAGAACATCCTGATGCTTTTGCAAGTGTTTACTATTTGTCTATGACAGCAAGGGATTATAGTGCTGCAGAGCTTGAGGTTGCCTATAAAGGCCTGGGATCAACCTATAAAAATACCAGCTATGCAAAAGGTATTGAGGCTAAAATTGAGTCGCAAAAAATTATTGAGGCTGGGGGACCTGCACCTGATTTTACCAAACCTGATGTAAACGGTAAGCCTGTAAGTCTATCACAGTTTAGAGGAAAATATGTACTGCTTGATTTCTGGGGGAGCTGGTGTGCCCCATGCCGGGCTGCTAACCCTCGTTTAAAAGAACTTTACGCGATGTATGCTGCTAAAGGATTCGAAATTTTGGGTATTTCTAGTGAGAAAGTGAGCGGACAAGCACAAGCAGAAAAAATGTGGAAAGAGGCTATAGAAAAAGATGGGCTAACCTGGACCAATGTTTTGAATAATGAGGTATCTATGAAACAGGATTTGGTTCAATTGTATGGTATTGAAGGCTATCCTACTCAAATTTTATTAGATAAAGAGGGTAAGATTATCGCCCGCTGGATGGGTGCGGGTAAACAACTTGACGATAAATTAAATTCAATTTTTAACAATAAATAAGATGTTGAGTATATTCAAAAACGTGGCAGTATATGCATTGCTGGCAGGATTGATTGGAGGGGGATATCCCTCCGCTTCCGCACAAGTAAGCAAAGACATCACCATTAAGGGTAAAGTTAGCTTTCTGAATCCGGAAACCTTTAAAAAGTACAACATGGTATGGTTGTATAATGGGATTGGTAAGGGTAAAAAAGCTGTTGATTCTGTAAAAGTTAATACTGATGGTACTTTTAGTTTAAAGGTTAAAGCAAATGCATCAGGTTTGTATCAATTGGATATTTTAAAGTGGCAAACTGCAGCTTTCTGGTCTGATGCTGATGTAAATATCAATGCCCGGGGTTATGATACGGCAAGTAACAAAAGCAAGAATTCTGGTTTTGTGGAAGTTGTAAGTAAATCATCGCGTACGCAGCTGATCAATACAGCCCTGTACCAAAAATATGTGGGAGATACAGAAATGGATCTACTGAGTAGAGAATTGCTGACTGCCAGAAATTACATGAAGAAAGATACCTCCTGGTTTACTTACCTGAGAACAAATGGATTGATCAGGCAAAAGGTTGATTTTGAAAACTTAAGGCTTAAGCAGCTCATTAGCGCTAATTCAAGCAATCCCGCATCAGTATATTTGCTAAGTATGCTTTCGACAGATAAAGAAACAGGCTTTTTCTCCACTCAACTTGCTAAGTTGATTGAACAATATCCTCAGCTTGAAGAAGCCAAACAACTCAAAAAAGAGTTTATGGCCCAAAGTGCTATCAAAAATGCTTTGAATAAGGGTAGTGTAATACCTCATATTGCTTACAATGATCCTAATGGGAAACCCGTAGATATCAATTCCTTTAAAGGGAAGTATGTACTAATTGATTTTTGGGCAAGCTGGTGCGGTCCATGCCGAAAAGCTATACCAGAAATTAAGGAGCTTTACAGTACTTACAACGCAAGCGGTTTCGAAGTATTAAGTGTATCTGTCGATACCGATAATGCAGCATGGAGAAAGGCCATGTCTGAAGAAAATATGCCCTGGGCACAAGTACTCAGCCCTGATAAAAATAAAACAATGGCTAATTTTATGATCATTGGTATCCCTACACTTTTTCTGATAGACAGGGAAGGGAAAATCGTTGAAAAGTATACCGGTTACAGTACAAAGTTGAAATTGCAACTTGAAGAAATTTTCAAGAAGCATCTCTAATTTTTTATTATAAGAGGCGCCCTTTATATAATGGCGCCTTTTTTTTATAATCAACCAATGAACATCATTCGTCCGGGCAAAATTGTGCCCTTATTTTTTATATACTTATTTTGCTTTGTATTTGAAGGGTATGCGCAGCAATCTTTTGATGCAAAACGTATAGAAGCAGCTACTTCAGCAGTGATTAAAAAAGCCTATCCCGCATGTGTGCGTTTATGGGGCTTCGATACCGTCAAAAAAGTACAAAACAGTGCTCAATTTACCGGGGTTGTCGTAACCGGCGAAGGACATATTCTTACTGCTGCTCATGCCATATTACCGGGTAAAATTTACCTCGTTAATTTTCCTGATGGAAGAACTGCAGTTGCTAAAGGAATGGGAAGAATTGCTTCTGAAACGCAGGGCAGGCCCGACATAGCTATGGTTAAAATAATAACGAAAGGAATTTGGCCATCTGCAGAAATAGGCTGGTCTTCTTCATTGAAAATCAATAGCATGTGTGTGAGCATAGGCTATCCAACAACACTGAACCAAAAATTACCTTCTATAAGATTTGGCCGCATTAGCCGCCTTACTGATTTCTGGGGATTTATGGTGTCTACCTGTTTGATGGAACCTGGTGATTCTGGAGGCCCATTGTTTGACGATCAGGGACGTGTTGTGGGCATCCATAGTCGCATTGATGTAGATGAAAAAATAAATTATGAAATTCCAGTGGATATTTTCAGGAAATATTGGACTGCTTTAAACGAGGCTAAGGATTATAAAACTTTGCCTACGAAAGAAGATACTTTTAAACCTGATCCGCAAGAAAAGACTATACAGCCTATTGCAGAATTGGAAAATATGGAAAAGCAGTTGAACAAACTAGCTTTAAATTTCAATGGCAGCTGTTTAAAAATCAGCAGTAATTTAAAGGGGCTACCACAGCAGGCATATGGTACTGTTTTATCGTTAGATTTTAAAGTCTCCAATCCTAAATTTAAGTCAGGATCCTTTTTAGTCAGTAAAAATTCACTGATAGGCAATGATGTGTATGTTGATAACGGTGAAGCGAAGAATCTTAATCTAGTTGTTGTGTCCAGAGATACAGAAAATGATTTAATCCTTTTATACGTTGCTGCCAAGCTAAAGTTTGGGGTCAAATTAAAAAATTTAGCCGATACCACTTCGCTTAAGTTCAATGAGCTCGGCAAATTTCTTTTATCTGCATTGCCCCAACAATACAGTAGCATAAGTGTTTTGGGCAGTACTTATTTTGGTTTGGATAAGAAGTTTAGCTCGGGCTTTTTTGGTGCTTCAGCCACTTTCATCAATAAACAAATTGTGCTGACACGTATTGCCCGTGGAAGTCCGGCAGAAACAGCTGGGTTGTTATTGCAAG
Organism: Pedobacter sp.; assembly: GCF_045628745.1. Taxonomy (GTDB): domain Bacteria; phylum Bacteroidota; class Bacteroidia; order Sphingobacteriales; family Sphingobacteriaceae; genus Pedobacter. The sequence goes on along the minus strand of NZ_JAZQPU010000005.1, from coordinate 1,079 downwards.
ACCAGATAACCGGAATTAACGGAACGTCTATATCTCTTCCACCTGATTATGGCAGGGAAATTATGAAATATAATCCGGGCGATACCATACATATTGAGGGTATAAGGAACAGTGTTTCATATCGTTTACCTGTTATACTTACTGCAATGCCCACAATGGGAAATCATCCTGCTGATCATTTCGTGGGAGGGAAAAGTAGCAGACGTGATGGATTTAAAGCTGTTTTTACGCATGATGCCGTTATTAAACCAGAAGAGTGTGGTGGACCAGTGTTTGACCTGGAGGGAAAATTCTATGGGATAAATGTCGCGAGATTCAGCAGAACCTCAAGTTTAGTCCTATCTCCTCAAGTGATTTCCGGGTTCGTCCTTAAAAGCTTACAATAATTTAGATAAAGCACGCAGTGGGCTAAAGGAATGACAAGCTCATAAAAATGCCCCCAAAATTTGTTTAAAGTTTGGGGGCATTTTTATGTTTAAGCAAAACCTTATAAAGCTGTCTTTTTATTTAGATTGGAATCTTTGTACTGTTTAATGATGAATTCCCGCCGGTGCTGTATCTATTAAATATTTCAGCTCATGCACTGGCCTTTCTATTTCAAAAGGAATTGGGCGCTGACTGAACTGCTGAAAATAAAGCAAACATGCGTCTTTCCATATTTGAGCATCCTGACTCTGGCGCCTTAATTTACTTTGTATGTCGGTAAAACGTTGCTGATCAACATACGGTTGAACCTTATCCCATGTTTTTTGAAAGTCACGTACCTGGTTTACGCCATAGTCATATTTATAACATAACTCATCCCATAAGATGCGTCCACTCTTCATTTTAAAATCCCAAGGTAGGCGATGAAACCATAGCAAATACATTTCAGGACAAGTTTCAATATCATTAAGCTGTGAAGCCAAAGGTTCATGGTATTGACTGATGGCATTACTGCCTGTGCTAGTCCGATTAAAGCCTATTCCATTTACATCAGCTTTGTGGTAATATACAGAGGTCCAGTCTGCTCTAAGTTTTGGATTGGCAAACCATGGCGCAGGACCATAGTGGTGATTTTCGACAAAGATATGGTGCAG
>NZ_JAZQPU010000004.1:0-15530 GCF_045628745.1 Pedobacter sp. | reverse complement strand
ATAAGTTTTGATTTTGAATCTCTGTGATCCCGCTGGGATTCGAACCCAGGACCACTACATTAAAAGTGTAATGCTCTACCAGCTGAGCTACGGAATCATTCCCTCTTTAGGAGGGTGCAAAGATAGCTTTTAATATTTCATATGCTAATTTTATTTAAAAATAATTGAAAGCCATCTAAAATATTTGATAATAACCACAAGCTAGTGAGCCAAAAAATTAAACTACACTTTCAAAATAGTCAGCAACTCTTCCAAAAACGCTCTTTGCTGCGTATTGATCTTCTGATTTGCCTCATCAAGTGTAAACCAACCAGCGCGGTCAATTTCAGCAAACGCTTTTAACTGACCAGATTTAGGCGGCCATTCAATTTGAAAAGTATTCGTTGTAATACCATCTGGATCAAGATTCCCCTCAACAGCCCAACATTCAACCTTTTTGCCACCCTTCTGGATTATGGGCGATAAAGGTAGGAGGGAACCACTAGCTTCATATCCTGTTTCTTCTTTCAGCTCCCTTAGTGCCGTAGCCAATGGAGCTTCATTTTCTTCAGGCTCACCCTTTGGTATAGTCCACCATCCATCATTCTTATTCTTAAAATAAGGACCACCGGGATGGACGAGAAAAAAGTAATATTGGTTATCTTCTTTTTTGTAAAGTAAAATGCCAGCGCTAGTCTTTCCCATAATACCCTTTAAGTAATTCTTTTCCGATCAATAGCTTCAACCCATTCATTATGTTTACACGTAGCGCAAATCACAACATCAGCAGCTGTTAATTGATAAATCCGGCCACATTTTGCACAAGCAAATATCCCTGGCTTGGATATAGTGGTATTTTTTTGATCATATTCGTCTGGTAAAATGGGTAAACCGGGTTTAACATCATCACCAGCAAAATAAAATACGCTTATTTTGCCAGTATCCTCTAAAATAGCAAACCTAATTTGCCCCAGGTGTTCAATGTTCTGACCACGCAATGCTCCAAAAAACTCATCTGAACCTAATTCACTGCCATTGATCTCCTTGAAACAAAGTACCCCATCGCGAATAATATAAATCGGTTTGCCTTCCAGCAGCTGTTCAACCTTATCGCTCTTGGTGATTAAATAAATAACCAACCGGTAAACGACCAGGATGATTAAAAAAACAGCTATGGCATGAAAGAGACCAACATCTTTATAAAACATAGAATCGCCGGCTGCAGAGCCTAAAGTGATGATCATTACCATTTCGAAAATCGAAAGCTGTTGAACACCTCTTTTTCCAGTAAAACGTAAAATGAGAACCACTGCCAAAAACATCAGCGGTGTACGGAACAGGATCTCCAGAAAAAAGGCATACGGCTGATCACTAAAAAATATTCTATGCCAATCTATTTCCATAATTTCTTTATATGCTAAGAAAACAGCAGTAAGAGCCATTATGTTTGATTACAGGCCTTATAAGGAGGCTAGTAATAAAAAGATAGTTGATATCCATGCTTACTCAAGTCTTTTCCCTATTGGTATAGGTTGCTCTTTTTGTCCGTACAACTGTTTTGAGCTGCTGATGTATATTTATCAAATCGCCAATTATAAAGTAATCCTTTAAATTATTTCTAATGCTTTTGCGCATGATCCGGCGAACTAAATCTTTATTTACCTCACCCAATTCATTTACCTGGGGCAGTAACCTTAAGGAGAGCAATGCTAAAAATGCACCTATTAAAAACAGGAACTTCCAGTCATGAATAGAGATGACTTTGACCACGGTGGTGAGCTGTGGACTTGCCCATTGTGCATTAATCAAGAGGCTTTTATCTGAAAATACATCCGCTAGGATACCCCCTAAAATAGGGCCTATAGATGCAAATACCGCTGTAACGATGTTTTTAACAGATAAATAAACGATAGCATCTTTTTTTGGTGAAAGCTTTAAGCCAATATTGGTGAGGGAAAGATTGATACCGGAAGTGGCAATCCCGCTAAATATTTCGATAAGCACCAACAGGCCAAGGTTCATATAATAGAAAGGTAAATTACCCACAAAACACCAGGCCACAAGACATAGTATATATATAGGTGCACTTAAGAAAATAATGCTTTTATTACTGTAACGGTCAGAAAATGCACCCCAGGTACGGATAGTCAAAATACTCGAAAGCTGACTGATGATGGTCAATGCAATAATATAAGAAATAGGGATGCCTATACCTTTAAGCAGAAATACAATAAAGAAGGGGGTAGCCATATTTAAAGCAAATACCCATGCTGAGTTAAAAATGAGGAGACGCCTGAAATTACGATTTTGCAGCGGTCGCTTAAATAGGGCAAAGATGTTTTTATTGGAGAGGTAAGACTGGGGCTCTGGTGCTTTGGACAACACAATTCCCCCGATGATGCCAATAATACCAGCGAAAATGAAAAACACAGCATAAGTGGTGAGCTCAAGCTCTGGGTAAAAATTGCGAACGTAATCTAACAATACAGCCAATATGATACTCAGGACTACATTCAACGCCTGGGTAAAGCGACTTCTTTTTGAGAAGTACTCGCCAAGCATGTGCTCAGGTACCATATCCTTCATCCATGAGTTCCAGCTGGGGCCAGCAATGGAACCAAAAAGATAATAGAAAAACAAGAAAAACAACAGCATTTGTACGGAGCCACCCTGCATGGTTAACACTAGTATACCCACTATGATTAAAGGAAATCTTGCTAAGAATGCACAATACACCGCCACCGCACGGCGGTTATTATATTTGCTAACCAACCAAATAGACAGCAATTGAAAAATATTGGTAAACATGGGTAAGGCAGCCATTATACCAATTTCCACGTTGCTGGCCCCGAGAAGTAAGGCCATTGACACTAAAAAAGCACCCCCGGTAAAGGAGGTCATCACCTCTGATGTCAGCCCATCCCAGATAACAATGGTCAGTCCTTTTTGTACTTCCTGGTCTGTTAAATGATCTTTAGGTTTTAAGTTCATCCTATATATTTTACCAGGTATTGCTTGCCAGCATATTACCTCTGTTAAGACATGTACACCCTTAACATATTCGTTTCCATATAGTTTAAAATATCTGCCAGTAATGGTAACACCAGTAAAACCTAAGTTCAAGATAATCTAAGAGTTAATCATTAAAGACAATAACTTTACCTTTTTACTCCAACATTATTAATTAACTTTGCGCAATATCAGTCTACATATGATTCCATGCATAAAATAAAAGATTATTACTTAAATGAAGTTGATGCATTTAATGATACTATTTATTGTATGCATGACCTGTTAGGTGAAAGTGATATCCCCTTTCATCAGCATCAAAAAGGACAATTCTTGTATACGGAAGGTGGTGTTATACATGTAACCACAACAGATAAGACGTTCTTTTTGCCCGCAAGACATTACATGTGGATTCCCCCTAATCAATTGCATAGTATTCACCCTTGTTCTGAGCATGTAACCATGCGCAACCTCTATTTTCCTGTCGAAGAAAATGATGTTGAGTTTTATGCAGAAATTGCCATCTATCCAATTAACGACTTGCTTTTACAGCTGATCTTGTTCACCAATCGTTTCCAAGGCCACCTTTATCCTGATCAGGTAAGTGCATATAGGGCATCATTAGCATTAAAAGCAATTTTACCAGAAATCAGTCTTTTCCAGCTTCCACTTGCTTTGCCTTATGCAAAAGACAAAAGACTTGATACTGTCATCAATTACATCAATGAACACCTCCAGGAAATATTGATCTTTCCTGATATTGCTGCCCAATTTGGCTTAAGTGAAAGAAGTTTGTCACGTCTTTTTCAAAGTGACGTAGGCATGTCTTTTATTCAATACCTGACTATTCAACGCATGATTCGCGCTATACAATACTTACTTGTAGATAAATTATCTGTTAAAGAAGTGGCAACAATGGTTGGATATAACAGTATCCCCACATTTAGCAATACTTTTTATAAAACATTAGGCACCAGGCCTTCAGCCTATATTAAGATCAAAGGGGTGTTTGGAAGTGCCAGAGTCTTGGCAGAAAAAGATATTTTATTGTCCGAAACGGATAATTATAACAAGAATAATGACAATAGATTTGTCTTATAACAAATATGTCTATGTACGCAGATAGAATAAAGAGAGCTGAATTAATTGATAAATTAATGACCGCCGAACAAGCAGCAACCTTGTTTAAAGATAAAATGGTGGTGGCCTCCAGTGGATTCACAAAAGCTGGAGACAGCAAAGTTGTTTTACCTGCACTTGCAAAAAGAGCTTTAACAGACCCATTAAAGATTACGCTGATGACTGGCGCCTCTTTAGGTTACGGTACTGATGGTGCATTAGCCGCAGCAAATGCGGTTTCACTTCGGTTGCCTTTCCAGGTAGACCCAATATTACGTAAGGCTATCAATGCCGGTGATGTCATGTTTATTGACCAGCATTTAGGAGAGACGGCAAACTTATTAAAAGCAAATAATTTCCCAAAAATCGATATCGCTGTTTTAGAAGCGACCTTAATTGAAGAGGATGGAAGTATTGTACCCACAACTTCAGTAGGAAATTCTGCTGCTTTTGCAGCATTAGCTAACCATATTATTATAGAAGTAAATACCGCAATTCCTTTTGAAATTTGTGGATTACACGATATCTTTTCAACTGGAGAATACCCTCACAAATCAGAAATCCCTATTGTGGCGGCTAAAACCCGTGTTGGCAAAACAACCATTACCATTGATCCTAAAAAAATCATTGGGATTGTGATTTCTAATAAAGTCGATTGTCCGGCAGATATTGCTCCCCCTGACGAAAACACCAAATTAATTGCTCAACACCTGGTTGACTTTTTTGCCAATGAGGTGAAAATTGGCAACTTAACCAAATCTTTACTTCCGCTACAGTCTGGAATTGGCAAAGTGGCCAATGCAGTTCTGGATGGCTTTAGAAACGGTGATTTTGAAAACCTGACCATGTATTCTGAAGTGCTTCAAGACAGCACCTTTGACTTGTTAGATTCAGGTAAAATGACTTTTGCCTCTGGTTCATCTATTACGGTATCAGCAGCATACTATAAAAAGGTTTTTGGTAATTTTGAGAAATATAAAGATAAAATTGTACTTAGACCACAAAGCATCAGCAATGCTGCTGAAGTAATCCGTAGGTTAGGTGTCATTACCATGAATACGGCATTGGAGTGTGATATCTATGGTAATGTAAATTCTACCCATGTAAGTGGTACACATATGATGAATGGTATCGGCGGTTCTGGAGATTTTGCCCGTAATGCTTATTTGAGCGTTTTCGTAACTTCTTCTATGGCGAAAGCTGGTTCAATATCTAGTATTGTACCAATGGTTTCACATGTTGACCATACAGAACATGATGTGGATGTGATTGTGACAGAACAAGGTTTAGCAGATTTGCGCGGTTTAGCACCACGACAAAGAGCTAAAGTCATTATTGAAAACTGTGTTCACCCAGCATACCGTGATCAATTAAATGATTACTTCGACCGAGCTTGTTTAAGAGGTGGACAAACACCACACATCTTAGAGGAAGCTTTTAGCTGGTATACCCGGTTAAAAGAAACCGGAAGCATGAAAAAATCCCTTTAAGAAGGCATCATTATACATTCGTTTTATTATTCAAACTAATTTCAATTTTATTGGTATTAGTTATGAATAATAAATGATGATGATGACGCTTCAAGAAATCATTCTGGAAAAGATCCAATCTCAAGGACCCATCAGGTTTGTTGATTTTATGGAAATTTGTCTTTACCATCCAGAATTCGGTTATTACTTCTCTTCAAGAAATAAAATTGGCAAAGACGGTGACTTTTACACCAGTCCTTATTTGACTCCTGTATTTGGTGCCATGATTGGCAGAAAAATGGAGTTGCTTTGGAAGACTTTAGGCTCCCCAAATTTTACCATCGTGGAATATGGCGCCGGCTCAGGTCGTCTTTGTGCTGATATCTTAGCCTATTTAAAAAACAATGAGCCATTTTATAGCCGCTTAAAGTACTGTATCATCGAAAAGAGCCCTTCGATGCGGTTATTGGCAAAAAAGCATTTACCCGAAAATGTTATATGGTATGATTCCATTGCCGAAATTCAAGAGCTGGAAGGCTGCATTATCTCTAATGAACTCCTCGATAATTTTGCTGTCCAGCAGGTGAAAATGGAGGATGAGTTGTTGGAATTGTTTATTGCCGGGGATAATGGTTTCACTGAAGTATGGAAACCTGCAACTGCTGAACTTCAAAAGTATTTTCAGGATTTGGATATCCAGCTCCCCAAAGGTTTTAGAACTGAATGTAATTTGCAGGCCATTGATTGGTTGAAAGATATTGTTACCCACTTAAAAAGAGGTTTTGTTTTATCGATTGATTATGGGGGCCTGTCTTCAGAATTGTATCATTCTTCCAGGCGCAATGGCACCTTATTAAGCTATTATAACCATCAGATAAGTGATTGTATGGAGGAGCGACCAGGAGAACAGGACATTACTGCTCATGTAAATTTTTCAGCTTTAATGTATTATGGCGAAAGGATGAACTTGAAAACGATTTCCTATACAGATCAGGGACAGTTTTTACTAGAATTAGGCTTTAAACAAGCTTTGGAACAATCTTATCTGCATGAAAAAAATGTGTTACAGGCAGCAAGACAGGTAGCACTGATTGGTCATGCTTTATTATTTGACATGGGAAAGAAATACAAGGTATTGATTCAGGAAAAAAATAACTAAATTCATGGTCAATTGTTATAGCGTCGTTTGCTGACTGATAATAAGTTAACAATTTATGAAAAAAATAACTATTCTTATTTTGGAAGATGCAGTGATAGAAGCAATTGGCGATCCTGCTTATTTGTTCAATACCGTTAACCAATTCTTAGCTGCAGCGGGTAAACAAGCTTTGTTTGAGGTAGAATGGGTAGCCTTAAATAAAGATGTAAAACTAATGGATGGCTTAATAACGGTGCATCCTCATTTTCAGTTAAATGAAATTACGAGCACAGATTTAATTATAATTCCAGCTTTAAATGGCAACATGAAGGCTGCATTGCAGAAAAACGAGCATTATTTACCTTGGTTGATACAACAATACAACCAGGGCGCAGAAATAGCGTCATTATGCACAGGTGCATTTTTGTTGGCTGCTACAGGGCTCCTCAATGGAAAAAAATGCTCTACTCACTGGCTTGCTGCCAAAGAATTCAGACTGATGTTTCCCGAAGTTAAATTATCTGATGGTTGTATAGTGACAGAAGATGGACGGCTTTACTCAAGTGGAGGTGCAAATTCATACTGGAATCTGCTGTTATACCTGGTAGAAAAATTTAGCACGAGAGAAATGGCTATCCTGGTCGCTAAATACTTTGCTATCGACATCAACAGGGACAGTCAATCGTCATTTATGGTATTTCAAGGGCAAAAAAACCATAACGATGAGGCCGTTAAAAGTGCGCAACTTTATATGGAAGGGAACATTCAGGATAGGATTACAGTAGACCATCTTGCTCAGAAATTTGCCGTTGGCCGCCGGAGTTTTGAACGGAGGTTTAAAAAGGCGACTAACAACACTGTGATTGAATATTTTCAAAGGCTGAAGGTGGAAGCTGCAAAACGATGTTTTGAATCCAGCAGAAAAAATATCACTGAAGTGATGTACGATGTTGGTTATACAGATGCTAAAGCTTTCAGGGATATTTTCAAAAGAATCACTGGCCTTTCGCCAATTGATTATCGTAATCGCTACAACGGGCAGCAATTTGAGTTTTCCACTTTGACGCCGTAAAATGATCTGCCGATAATCCATAACCATTTCTTTCCATCGCACTGATATTCCATTCCTGTTCAAAATTCGTAGAGGTACATAACATAAAAACGCCGTTCATAATTCCATGATAAATGGTGCCGTTTCCACCATGGCAAATCAATAACTGCGCTTTTTGTAGCACGGAATCTAAGTTAACGAAGTCGCGGGCTATAATATGTGAGGCAGAAAGATACTTTTTTTTATCTCCTGCAGTTACGATGGTATACCTGGAATAATAAGCATCATTTAAAAAAGCTAGTTTTTCCCAATCACCTGTACTCCCTAAAGAAACACAGATAATGGGTTTAGCGGTAGGAATTTCTTCTAACCAATTTAAGTCTTTTTCTTTGTAGTGGTAACACAGCGGGCCAATAAATTTAAAAGTTGAGGGTAGTTGCTGCTGGGGAAACAAAGTAGGAAGATCACAGATATAGTTTAAATTTCCTTCTATTTCATGGAGGTAATCTGGCAAACTTTCTAACCCGTATTTTTTCCTAAGTTCATTGAAGGTCTTTTGGATTTGCTTAAACGCTAATTTCTCTCCCAAATTTACCAAAGGTGCTGCAATTGGATCAGGAAGTAAATTGATGAAAGGGAAAGCTTTATGTGTTTTAGAAATTGTTCTGGTGTACTGATAGTACCTTGTCATATACCCATTGAGTAAGGATATATGTGTAACACCAGTGAGTGCTGTAGCCATTTTTAGGGTAGGCGCTACATCACCAATAGCTATGTCGGCTTTTAAATCTTTTAATACAGTGACCTGTGACAGCAGCACTTGCTCCAGATCTGTTTTATTTAACCAGGAAAAGTCGAATTTACGCGAACATTGCATCACGTAATCTGCATCAAACTGTAGGCAATCAAAAGTTTGATAACCATGTGCCTTCACAAAATTGTTATAAGTAGGAGAACTTAGAAAATAAATAGTGTACTCATCCTTACTGTAACTATCGGCCAGCACCAGCGACCTTAAATAATGGGCTAACAGATTGAAAGGAAAGAATAAGATGACTTTCTTAATTGATGCCATTCCATGTAAATCAACAAATGAAGGTAAATGTTTTTATCAAATGATTTATAAGAAAAAAACCTAATTTAATAGCTTCCATAAATTAATAAAATGCTGTAATTGCAATATGTTTAAAATCATCCTGATGCTGGCCTTATGGCTTCCTTCAGTGTTTTACCAAAAACCTGAAATTAAGACATTTCATATTAACGGATATGCTCAAGGTACAACATACCAAATTGCCTATTATGCATCCCAACCATTGGTGGCTAAGGAAGAGGTAGACATTCTCCTCAAAAAGCTGGATCATTCGCTTTCTATTTATGTCCCACATTCGCTCATCAACCAGTTTAACAATTCAAGCAGAGGTGTGCTGATGGATCCTTACCTTCATGAGGTTGTGTTAAAATCTATAGAGATCTACAAAAAAACCGATGGTAATTTTGATTTTACCGTTTACCCATTGGTGCAGGCATGGGGGTTTGGCACCTCTAAAATTAACCAGTTGCCAGATGCTGCAACCATCCAGAAATGCTTAAAATGCGTAGGCTCAGATAAGATTTTGATCAAACAAGATAGCCTGATTAAAACTGATCCCTGTGTGAAAATTGATGTAAATGGTATTGCTCAAGGCTATAGTGTTGATGTTGTGGCCAAATACCTTGACAGAAAACAAATAAAGACCTACCTGGTAGAAATTGGTGGTGAGCTGGTGGTGAAAGGTGTAAAACCAACAGGAGAACCGATGCAGATTGGCATTGAATCGCCTTCAGATAGCCCCTTTGACAGTCAATCTTTTCAACGAATAGTACAGCTCAAAGCAGGGGCGATAACTACTTCAGGTAATTATAGAAAGTACATTTCCAGTGGAACACAAAAATATGCCCACTTAATTGACCCTAAAACAGGATACCCTTTACAAAACCAGATGATCAGTGCCACGGTTATAGCCAATGATGCCATCACGGCAGACGGTTATGATAATGCATTGATGGCTTTAGATGTGGTCTCTGCTTTAAAATTAGTAAAAGCACATCCATCCATGGAAGCTTACCTCATTTATAAAAAAGCGGATGGAAGTATTGCTGATACCGCTAGTGTTGGATTTTATAAGTTGTTATTGCCTAAAGACGGCAATTAAACTTGATTATCATTTATAGTTTTAACTTAGCTGCCTTAAAACAACTTATGAAAAAATATAACATTATCATGTCCGCAGCCGTTTTGGCACTAGCAGCCTGCAGTCCAAATACCACTAATACAGAGAATACTATTGGCCAAACAACCACAGTTGACTCCACTGTGGTATCGGCAGAAGAAAAATCGCTTTTTGCTACAATGCAAATCAAAGACACCGTGACGACGAATGAGGGAATAGCATTAAATTTCACTGTTTACAACACTGCTGATACTACCCAGACCTTTTGTAAATGGCATACGCCTTTCGAACCCTTAATGAGCCAATACTTGTCCATTAAGAATGAAAAAAATGAAGAAATGCCTTATAAAGGGGCAATGGCTAAAAGAATGATGCCACCACCAGCAGACAGTTATATCCAGGTTAAGCCTAAGGATAGCCTTTCTGTAACGGTAGATGTATTAAAGGGTTACGCAATTGACAAAGCAGGTAAGTATACCATATCTTATACTGGTCAAAACATGAGTGGCTTAACCGTTAAAGACAGTGTATCTTTCGTCTACCAGCGGTAACCTAATCACTGGACAAACTCGTTCTCTGTTAAGGGGTTGGGCGTGTTGACAGTTACAGTTGGCGGTAGATATACCGGATAATCTTCAATAGAAGGGAATTCAAGATAAATAGACATATCGCTTAAATTAATTAGTTAGTGTGACTGATTAACAAATTAAGAGATTCAATAGTTTGAATAAAGTTAAAAGAACGATGCTTTATGCTGAGGCTCAATATCCTAAATTCTTAAAGAACTCATCTTTGCAATAATTTCAATGTGAGGGCATCTTGCTCTCCTTTGAAATATTTAGTCAATACATCCTGAAATACAGGGTCTGCATTTTTAACATTGGCAAATAAAGTCATACATGAACGGAGTTTCAAATCGTCTGGACTTCCGAATATTTGATTTGCTGTTTTTCCATTAAGTTGTAAGAGTACATTAGAAATTTCTATGAGATGTTTACCCAGAACCGGATGTTTCAAGTAAGAGGCTGCTTCGTTTAAGTCCTTAATTCCATAAAACTTAGCGGTATCGCTGTGTCCTAGTCCAATGATTTGCGGAAATATATACCACATCCAATGAGATTTCTTTTTACCGTTTTTGATTTCATCCAGAGCCTTAAGGTATACCTGGTTTTGAGCATTTAAAAATCTATATAATTCACTGGAACTCATTGAAGATTGTTTTTTGAAGGGGTTATACTAAAACTACTATTTTACAAAGTAGAAGACCAGAAAGTTTTAATTTTAAGCAAAGATTTCGACATTTAACTTTTAATCACCTAAAATTTCATCTTATGCCAGAAGGTCCTTTTATGTTCTATTTAAAAGAGAAAGTACAGCCTTTTGTGGGCGAAAAAGTAATTTCTACTACCGGGGCCTCTGCTAAGGTAGATATTAACCGTTTAGTGGGGCAACCTATCCTTGATTTCAAAACTCATGGTAAAGAGTTCTTTATCTGTTTTCCTGATTTTAGCATTAGAATTCACCTGATGTTGTTTGGCTATTACCGTATCAATGAGCAAAAGCCTGATGGTAAACTACAACTGGGGATGCAATTTGAGAAAGGTGAGCTTAATTTTTATGCTTGTGCGACTTCACTGATCGAGGAACCTTTAGACCAGGTGGTGGATTGGACAACAGACATTATGAATCCACAATGGGATCCTGAAAAGGCATTAGCGAAAATGCTGAAGAAACCTAAGATGTTAGCCTGTGATGTATTATTAGATCAGGATATATTTTCTGGAGTTGGCAACAAACTAAAAGATGAAATTCTGTTTGAAACCCGGGTCCACCCGGAAAGTTTAATAGGTAAAATACCCGACCAAAAGCGCATTGAGTTGGTGGCTGTTGCACAAAGTAAAAGTTTTGATCACTTAGAATGGGAGCGGAAGAATCGTCCAGAAGGGGAAATGAAAATCCATTATCAAAAAGTGTGTCCCAGAGACCACAATTCTATAGACCTTAAAACTTTAGGCAAGACAAAAAGGACAGCTTATTTCTGTGAAGTGTGTCAGGTGCTTTACGACTAAAATTCATCTTCTTCCAGGTAAATATCATGCACCAGAAATTTAACTTTAGCCTCAGGTTCAAGAAGTTCTGTAATGTCATCTGAATCGATAGGGTAGATGGTTTCACCAGAATCGGGGATTTCAGAATCAGGAATGAGTTCAAAAAACTTCACTGAAATATTAGAATCCAGTTCAACTAGTTTGATGTATTTTACGCCATTCTTTTTCCAGTCTTCTAAAATCTGGGCATTAAAAAGTTGGTATGGGTTTTCTTTTTCTGTAGTCATTGTATATTTATTTTATTCGTTTTGTTGTATAACGTACAAATATTGTTCTGTATGTAATGAGGTTTCTCACTCAAAGCTAGGTAAAAGATCAGCCGTTATAACTTCTCCAGCTTAAAATAGCCTAAATGAATTTGATCTTCAGGAAGATTTCCAGTTTCCGTCAGTTCGATTTGATAAATCTCTTTGCTTTGAGGGCTAAGCATATCTTCTACCTTATAGATGTCATCTACATCAATGCCATACTTATCATCAACATGAGAATTAGCCCCATCCATTAAATTGGTTTTAAAAAACACGGTTTGTTTAGCCTCCTTGATTGCCTGTGCCATATCTTCCTGCACAGAAAGAACAGTGTAATGTTGTTCTTCAAATTTATTTGGCTGGTAACCACCTAAGTTAATGAAAAAGAGCTTCTTCATTGATGGCGGATTGCTGCTTTCCTTTGTGGCTATATTTACCTGGAAACCATTTACATTATTCACTTCACGCCAGGCATCAATATGAATACTGGCACCTGCCTCTGGCCAAAAAGCATTGATTTGTGGCACCAGCTCTTTTAATGATGTGGCAATACCAAAAAAAACATCATGTTGTTCTACATTTCTTTGAGGCGCTTTAGAGCCCAATAACAACATATATAGTTTCGGTAAATTGGCTAAGGGAAGATCATTCATCATAGCGCAAAATAAGGTTATTAAATAGAATAATCCAAGAATCAAACCATTGATGCCTCAATCCTGTTATGTTCTCACATTGTTTTTTAAAGATCATACATGGCCATAACCGAATCTTCAAAATTTTATACAGGCACCAGCGGACTGTTACTTCCCGTACCCAATAAGGAATATTATCCTGAGGCATTTAAAGATAAAAGCAGACTTTGTTATTACGGGTCCTTGTTTAATAGTATAGAGGTTAACAGTTCATTTTACAAAGTTCCGATGGCTTCAACCGTTACCAAGTGGGCTGCAGAAACCCCTGAAGATTTCAGGTTTACCTTTAAGTTGTGGCGGGATATCACCCACAGCAAAGGATTGGTCTTTTTGGCAAAAGATATCTCCATGTTTATGGAAAGAATTGAAGGCGCAGGAGCAAAAAAAGGCTGTTTGCTGGTGCAATTTCCGGGAAGTATCAAACCTGTGCACGTTCGGGAGTTAGAACAATTGCTCATGCAAATCGTTTTGGCCGACCCATACAGAGCATGGAAGGTAGCTATAGAGTTCAGACACCAGAGCTGGTATCAATCAGATACTTATGACTTGTTGAAATCTTTGAAAATGGGCTTGGTCTTACATGATAAACTTGTTGTTGGTGGTGCGATGATTGAGCAGGCAACTGATTTTGTATACCTTCGTTTTCATGGGCCAGGCGGGAATTACCGTGGTAGTTATGATGATAATTTTTTATATGAGTATGCATCTTATATCAAAGAATGGCTGGAAGATGGAAAACAGGTCTATACCTATTTCAATAACACCATGGGCGATGCCATTAAAAACCTGGAAACGTTAAGAGCTTACGTCTTAGAGGAGTAAAAACTTCAGCTGCTTTTATCTGAGCGGTAAATTGGTTGCTTTCAATGCCTCGCCTTTTTTGTGAATAATAATACCGGTGCATATACTATCAGTGCCAACTTCAAAGGCAATGCCGTCCATGCTATCCCAAATATAGTATTCATAATTTTCTGTATGAAGGGATGGGATTTTATTGACCTTATATGCTTTCTTAACTTCATTTAACGTAGAAGTAACACCAATACCACTTTCAGTTTTAAATTTTGGAGATGTTATTCTAATTTGTCGCACTCTTGCCTTTGGCATATCACCTGTATCTCTAACAGCATAGATAGCAGTAGAATATCTAACTGCATCACTCTTGTCAAACCAGAAAGCGACCATCTTTTGCATCGCAGCGTCACTTGAATCCGGGCGGCCTAAAACCTTTATTACTTCTTCACTATCTTCATTTATTTTAATTTTTCCCGCAGCTATGCCCGGTAGCAAAACAAAACTTGAATCAATTGTGCCTGAGGTAATTGCTGTGCTTTCAGCAGGTGTAATTAAAGTTTTACTGCTTGTCCCTTCATCCTGACTTTGCCGGCAGGAAACAAAACCCATCATGGTTAATAAAATTAAGGTTGATGTGCTTTTTAAATTAAACATGTTATTCTTCATAGGAACTAGAACGGAAAAACATAAGAATTGTTTAATTTACACAGTTCCATCAACCATCAAAAGATTAATGTTATTACCCTGGTGGCCTTAAATGCAATTACATGGGAACTCATTTCAATTTTTTATATTTGCATAATCAGTTATGTAACTGACTATGCATTGGATATGGGTGTAATCATCAATATAGATTCACTACGATCTAAAATAAAGATCTTACAGATGGAAATATTTGACAAAATGGGAAAAATGGCATTAGGCAGTCGCTTACGCCTGATGACGGCCAGGATAACAGATGACGCAGCCAAGCTTTATGAATTATATGGAGTTGAATTTTCGCCAAAATGGTTTCCAGTGTTTTTTGTCCTCTCAGAAGAAGGCGATAAAACGATCACTGAAATTGCTATTGAAATAGAGCATTCACAGCCCTCGGTCAGCAAGATTATTCAGGAAATGACCTTAGCAGGTTTGGTAGAGGAAAATAGAGAGTCGGCTGATAAACGCAGAAATGTTGTCGCCTTGACCAAAAAAGGTCTTTATATTTCAGGTCAAATTAAAGTACAATGTACAGATGTAGATGCTGCCATTGAAGGTATGGTGTCAGAAGCCCGGTTAAACCTTTGGGAAGCCATTGAAGAATGGGAAGTGCTGCTTCACGAAAAATCATTATTGAAGAGAGTGCAGGAACAAAAGAAATTGAGGGAGAGCAAAGAGGTGAAGGTTGTGCCTTTTGAAGATCAATATCAAACAGCTTTCAGGTCGCTGAATGAAGAATGGATCTCCAAATATTTTAAAATGGAGGAAGCAGATTATAAGGCTTTAGACAACCCAAAGGATTATATTTTAGAAAGAGGCGGGGAAATATTAGTAGCCCTTGATAACAATGAGCCCGTTGGTGTATGTGCTTTAATTAAAATGAATGACCCGGAGTACGACTTCGAACTGGCAAAAATGGCGGTTTCGCCTAAGGCACAGGGTAAGCATATTGGCTGGATATTAGGTCAGGCTATTGTAGCGGCTGCTAAAGAAAAAGGAGCAAAAAAACT
>NZ_JAZQPU010000003.1:0-4180 GCF_045628745.1 Pedobacter sp. | reverse complement strand
CTCGCTATTGATGCGATCATAAGCACCTGTAAAGAAATCCGGATCATCTACATTTCCACCGAAGTAAGAAGCCCAGTTGGCCTGTTTACCAGAAAGCGTTTGAAATTCATATTGATACTTGGTATAATCAAGTACATTGAGTACTGGTAACTGCGAACCCAATTTTTCGAATCCCACATAGGTGTTATAATTGACGACAGTCTTGCCTAATTTTGCTGATTTGGTCGTAATTAATACAACCCCATTGGACCCGCGGGCACCATATATGGCTGTCGCGGATGCATCTTTTAACACATCGATAGCTTCGATATCATTAATGTCCACTGTGCGTAGTGCGTCATCCATCTGGAAGCCGTCTACAATATATAGTGGTGCAGTACCTTGTGAAATGGAATTTCCACCACGAATGGTGATGTTGATGGGTGCTCCCGGAGCACCACTTTGAGTAACAACCCTTACACCTGCAGCTTTACCAGTTAAAGCTTGTGCTGCTGTAGTTACAGGCGCCAGCACCAGGTCTGCCGCAGCTACGGAGGAAGATGCGCCAGTTAAGTCTTTTCTTTTTACTTTGGCATAACCGATGGCCACTACTTCCTCTAAAAGATTTTCCTCCCCTACTAACTCAACATTTAGCGTTTTAGAGGCAGAAACTACTTGTTCAAGGTTGGTGTAGCCAAGGTAGCGGAAGGATAAGGTAACAGGCTGCGCATCGGCAATGCTAATGTTGTAAGCCCCATTGACATCAGTCTGAACGACCTGATTTTTACCTTTTACCACAATTGTCACTCCCTGCAAAGGGATTCCACTGCTCTTGTCTTTTACAGTACCTTTTATGATTGTGGTTTGAGCGATGGCTAACTGCGACAGACAAACAAGCAGCGAACACATGAGCAGGCTGATTCTCATCATCAATTTGATATTCATATAAGCATATTTTGGTTATACGAATCTAATTCCTGCTTACAGCACTTCCATCCTGTCCCACCCTGTATGAAGGTGATTTTTTTTGAGAAAAAAATAGAGGAAAACAGAAAAACACTAATTCGAGTGGCTTTTACGGAGACAGGTTAAAGTTTATGAATATCGGCTTAAAGCATAAATATTATAAGATTTTCCTTTTCTTTATGCCCAAGTAAATAATAAAAGACCAATTTAACAAAAATGGAAGAAACACTTACCAAAATCAACGATTTAATATGGAGTAATGCGCTCATCATCCTATGTATGGGGACCGGAATCTATTTTTCAATAGTCACCCGGTTCCTTCAGGTGAGGTACATCAAGGAAATGTGGCAGTTACTCTTTGATGGGAAAAGCTCTGACAAAGGGGTAAGTTCCTTTCAGGCCTTTGCTATAGCAATCTCCGGTCGGATAGGAACCGGAAACATCGCCGGTGTGGCAACCGCTATAGCCATGGGTGGACCAGGCGCCATATTTTGGATGTGGCTAATTGCTTTTTTAGGTAGCGCTTCTGCATTCATCGAAGCAACACTTGGTCAAATCTATAAGCAGGTTAACAACGGAGAATATCGCGGTGGCCCCGCTTATTACATTGAGAAAGGTCTGGGCATGAAATGGTATGCTGTACTATTTGCAATTGCAACGGTACTAAGTACCGCTTTCTTCCTGCCTGGTGTACAAAGCAACAGTATAGCGTTAAGCATGCTAAATGCTTTTGATATTCCTGTAGTCTACACGGGAGCAGCAATTGTACTGCTGCTGGCGCTGATCATTTTTGGCGGTGTCAAACGAATTGGTAAAGTAGCTGAAGTTGTGGTTCCATTCATGGCTGGTGGTTACATCCTGATGGCTGTAGTCATCATGGGGCTTAACTTTACTGAAATCCCCTCCATGTTCGCCTTAATTATCAAATCAGCCTTTAATCTTGAGCCAGCTTTTGCGGGAGTCTTTGGTACGGCTGTGGCTTGGGGAGTGAAGCGAGGCATCTATTCTAATGAAGCCGGTCAGGGCACTGCGCCTCATGCAGCTGCAGCCGCAGAAGTAAGCCACCCAGTAAAGCAAGGTTTGGTACAAGCTTTTTCAGTCTATATCGATACCTTATTTGTATGCACCGCAACTGCTTTTATGATTCTTTTTACTGGTAAATATAACGTGGTGAATCCGGAAGGTGGTTATTTAGTAGAGAATCTCCCGGGAGCTAAAATTGGCGCGGAATATACACAGGCCGCTATAAGTTCCCATTTCCCATCAGTTGGTGCTGGTTTTGTTGCCGTCTCACTGCTGTTTTTTGCATTCACCACAATTATGGCCTATTACTACATCGCCGAAACGAACTTAAGTTATCTGGATAAAAAAGGGAACAAAATTGCCCTTAACCTACTTAGAATACTGTTGCTGGTTGCAACATTCTATGGTTCAGTAAAAACGGCTGAAGCGGCATGGACACTTGGTGACATTGGTGTAGGCATGATGGCCTGGCTGAATGTCATCGCTATCCTCCTGTTGCGCAAACCAGCATTAAAGGCCCTAAAAGATTATCAAAGGCAAAGAAAAGAAGGTAAAGACCCCGTTTTTAACGCCAAAGAAGTGGGCATTGAAAATACAAACCAATGGTAGCGAGTTACTCAGGAAAAATAGAGGAAAACAAAAAAGCCACTCGTTGGAGTGGCTTTTGCGGACCGGACGGGACTCGAACCCGCGACCTCCGCCGTGACAGGGCGGCATTCTAACCAGCTGAACTACCGGTCCGTTGATCTATTTGATCTTTTGTCCCTTTCGGGAATGCAAATATAGCGTGAATATCTTTACATCCAAACTTTATTTTATTTAATTTTTAACAGTCTAATTACCAGCGCCTTCTTTCATCTTTTCTGCATTCTCCGCAAACTGCAGTGCATCGATCAGCTCCTGAACACCACCATCAAGTACGTTATTCAGGTTATATAGCGTTAAACCAATACGGTGATCGGTTACCCTACCTTGTGGATAATTGTATGTTCTGATCTTTGCTGAACGGTCACCTGTAGAAACCATCGTTTTACGTCTTGCAGCAATGTCACCATTTTTTTTCTGCAATTCAATGTCATAAAGCTTGCTTCTTAACATCTCCATTGCAATGACACGGTTACCTAACTGTGAACGTTCCTGCTGACAAACCACAACTAGACCAGATGGCCTGTGGGTCAATTGAACCTTTGTTTCTACCTTATTTACGTTCTGACCACCGGCACCACCTGAACGTGATGTTTGCAGGTCAATATCCGCAGGATTGATATAAAGGTCAATTTCTTCAGCTTCAGGTAAAACAGCAACAGAAGCAGCTGAGGTATGTACCCTTCCCTGTGTTTCTGTATCAGGAACACGTTGAACACGGTGTACACCAGATTCATATTTCAATTGTCCGTAAACATCTTCGCCACTCACTTTAAGGATCACCTCTTTGTAACCACCGGCAGAACCTTCCGTTACATCAACAGTTTCCACCTTCCAGCCTTTTTGCTCAAAGTAGCGGCTGTACATTCTGTATAAATCACCGGCAAATAAAGCAGCTTCATCACCACCTGTACCACCTCTAATCTCGAATACTGCATTTTTAGCATCCTCAGGATCAACAGGAATCAACATTAAACGAACTCTTTCTTCCAGTTCTTCCTGCTCTTTTAAAAGCATGTCTAATTCTTCCTTCGCCATTTCGCGCATTTCCGCATCCTTTTCGGTGCTTAGAATTTCCTTATTGGCATCTATATTACTCATTACATTTTTGTAGACTTTATATTCATCTACAATCTTGCCTAAGTCTTTATATTCTTTGTTCAAAGCTGCAAAACGCTTCATGTCCTGCATCGTATCAGGATTACTCAACTGCTCTTCTACATCTTCCCACCGCAGCTTAATTGCTTCTAATTTTTCTAACATATCTTTTTTTCAGAAAATTAAATTCACTCTTATTCTCCGGAATGGCTAATGCCATACATCGCGTAGAAATAGAATTTCATTTATTTGAACACAAAAATAGGGATTTTTAGCTTAATTTTTCCCTTGAAAATAATTAAGGGTTAGCTCATTGCCATCAAAAACAGCATAGGAATTGTAATTCATCCATTCTCCAAGATTCACATAGCGACTATTTTCATTCAATTTAAGGTCCAATGGCAAATGGCGGTGACCATAAATAAAATAATCAAAATGTTTTTTTTGCAGGATCTCTTTGGAATAAATA
>NZ_JAZQPU010000002.1:0-8711 GCF_045628745.1 Pedobacter sp. | reverse complement strand
CATGTGATAAGCAGTAGCATGTTGTACCGCATGCCCGCATTCATGTGCCGCAACGGCAGCAGCAGAAATACTTCTGCCAGCGTACACATCAGGACTCAGGTTTACCGTTTTATCAGCAGGGTTATAATGGTCACTCAGCTTGCCCGGCGTAGAAAGCACACGTACGTCATAAATGCCATTATCTGAAAGCATCTTTTCAGCAATCTCTTTACCACTCATGCCATTTCGAAGGCCAATCTCACTGTATTCCTTAAATTTACTTTTGAGCCTGTTACCAACAATCAGCCCAACAATAAACATTATTCCTGCTATTAAATAATAACCCATTAATCCCATGTCTTTTTTTCTTTAAATAGTGATCCTCTATAATAAAACTGTTATCCTGTATACAAAAATAAGCATTAGCAAGATTTTGTAAATGGGGAAATCATCAAAAAACCGTCAGAATTGAAGTCTGTTGTTAAACGGAATTTAATGCAAGCAGCTGTTCCACATGCCAATCCAGAAAACCTTTATAATTTAGATGAAACAGGCATTAAATTGTTACGCTAGAGGTATACGCTTCGTAAAATGGCGGCGTTATCTTATGAATTGTCAGATGATCAAACCAAAAACTATAGAGATATGAAATGTCCTTCTTGTAATGAAACATTGTTAATGAGCGAAAAGCGCGGTGTAGAAATTGATTATTGTCCTAATTGTCGGGGTATCTGGTTAGATCGAGGTGAACTGGAGAAAATTATGGATCAGTCTGCTGACCATTATGCTAAAAAAGAGAATTACGAAAAGGATTACCAGCAGTATGGTTATAACGAGTATAATAAAGGGCATCACCAAAAACAGCCTTATAAAAAGAAGTCCTTTTTAAATGATCTTTTTGATTTCTAAAACATCGCTAGCGGTTGATTTTAAATTTTAAACTCAACCGCTGTATAAAACCCGAAGCTTAAAGATGGTACCGCTATGGAAGGCCAAAACACCAGAAATCAATTGTTAAATGTTGTCTGGACAAGCATGGCTTTCTTGCCTATATTGTGGTTTTGGCTGGGTAAAACACCAGACCTGTGGTTATACGGTTCGTTAGTCCTCAGCCTTGGTTTTGCCTTTTTACCGTCCACTTTTTACGTTGCATTGCAACTGAGCAGTAAAACCTCATTTTATACGCAATACGGCATCAGAAAATTGCGAAGGTTTGTTCAACATGGCGACTTTAAAAATCTCCGTAGGGCAGAAGATTACCTTAAAACCATCGCCATGTATGAACGCTTTCATTATAGCTGCTTTATATTCTTCTTGCTGAGCACGGTCTTTAGTATAGCTGCTCAACAATATTTGCTTGCTTTTTTCATCTGTTTCAGTAACCTTATCTATAATATATTGCCTATTTTACTGCAACAATACAACCGGCTGCGAATCCATCAACTGCTTGCTAGTAAGCTAACAAGCGGCCACAGGCAATAATTGCCATCCACGATACAATAGAGATCACCGCAGAAAGTCGGGCCACAAAAGGAATCTGGTCTGGAAAGCTAAAAGCGAGTGGCAGGGTATATATAAAGCGATGAAAAACCCATACATTTAAGGCGGCGATCAGCAGTAAAAGCATTTTTAACCAAAATGTAGGGTCTATGCCCAGGCTTTTTGCATTAGTGATAAACAATAAAATGCCCGATGGTATAATAAGGAACAGTCCCTTTCTGGAGATGGGCAGCAGATAAGTAGCAAGCTCCGCCAGTGCCAGGTTTTTGTTATAACCCAACAGCCGCAGGTCAAATAAAAAGGCGGCACCCACCAGTAAAACAATACCCATAATATGGATGATCTCCAGGGCAGGGTAAAGCCACAAGGACTGGCGGATAGCATGTGCCCATGCAGAGTCTTCAAGCCATGCCAGCCAGGGGTTAATAAAGGGTTGCAACTTAACGCAATTCGTATTTTTCACCATCCACAAAGATGCGCTCTGCACGCATTTCTGTTTTAACGGTTTTGTGCGGATAAGCCACAATTCTCAAGGCCGTTCCTTTTTTAATCATGTCTGCCGATAAACCCCGGGCAGTCATCCTGCTTGCTGGAGCAAGGTATACCGTCCAGGTTTTACCTTGTAAAGGTACTTTTGCCAGGGCATGTGGGTTCTCAAAGGTAGATTCCTCCACCACCGCTTTAAAATCAAGTACTTTTGTTTGATCATAATTAGCCCATCCATGATGAAAGGGAATAAATGATATACTCATCAACATGATCATAACCAGTGTGATATTCCTTAAGTATGCCATAAGATTTTGTATTAAATGCTATTTAAATTTAATTAAAATAGCTGGGAATATGACAGGTAATTTTGTGAATCATCGAAATAACTACAGCTTAAGAATAGCTAGTCTGTACCTTACCGCTCGCTAACCCATCACTTGCTGTAAGCTTACTTATATAGCGGACTTGCTACCGACCTGCTACCGGTTTGCTACCGGATTTGCGCAACGAATCCGCCAGCTGCTCCCTACCAAGTCCCTAATAACGCCGTGCTATAAGTTATTGAACAGTTAACTAAAGGTTAGGGAATGTTTAGTGATGACAAAGTAACGATCAAGTGATGATAAAAGGTTAAACCTTAGGTTTTTCATTTTCTTCTTTCAGCTCGTCTATAATGGTGCCTTTCCAGGTAGGTATTTTAGTGTGGTAAGCAGTTCTGCCAATCATGTGAGCGGCAACAGGTGCGGTAAGGATCAAAAAGAAGGCAATGGCGATAGCTTTGGTGGTTACCGATACATCAGGAAAAATGATGCCTGCACACACTAAAAGTAAGCCTACGCCCATTGTTGCCGCTTTAACGGTTACCGACAGGCGCAAGTAAAAATCTGGCATCCTCAAAATACCGATCGAAGCAAATAAAATAGCTAAAGCACCAATAGTGCTCAATATAGCGATGATTATATTGGTCATGGTTATTTATTTTTATCTAAATAAAAGGAAAAGGCAATGGTGCCCAGAAAGGCAATTAGCGCCAAAATCATGGCTACATCCAGCAATACGGCTTGTCCTGAACGGATGCTATAGGTGGTAATAAGCCCAATGCCGATGGTAATGATCAAATCCAGGGCAATTACCCGGTCTACCACTTCGGGGCCCTTAAACAAACGGATAAACACCAGCACCACCGAAATGGTGAGGATAGGGAAAATAACGTAATCAAAATATGTTGCTAAGCTCATCGTAATATCTCTAATAATTTTTTCTCAAATCCATTCTTCATCTGTGTAATAAACTTGTCTTTATCCTTGAGGTACATCACATGGATGAAGAGCGATTTTTTATCCTCGCTGATATCCAGGATCAAGGTTCCCGGGGTCATGGAAATAATGGTCGACAGCAAGTTAATCTCCAGGTCGGTGGTTGCTTCCAGCGGATAACGGATAATGCCGGGCTGAAAAAAATATTTCGGCGTAATCACATCATAGGCTACCTGAAAATTGGCCACCAGCATTTCATAAAGAAAGAAAAACAGGAAACCTATAGTTTTGGGTACCCTGTAGAAATAACGCTGGTCGTCTTCATTGCGGTTCATCACCCAAAGGATCAGGAAACCAATCATAAAGCCAAACAAAAAGTTAGAATAATACATGGAACCTGTTAATGCTACCCAGATAAAGGAGAGCAGTAAGTTCATTAAAAAATGTTTAATCATAGCTGCTCTTTTATTTACCTAAAACTGCTTTAATATAAGGCCTGGTATCCAGCATCTCTGTGGAGATCTTGTCGGCCACTTTAATAATCATTTCTGCATTTAAGCCGATGTAAAGTGTGGTAAAAGCCAGGATCCCTATGGGTAACACCAGCAACACTTTTTTATGGAATTTCAAGGGTTCAAAACTATCTATAATATCGACATCTGTAGAAGCATTTTTCCAGAATACCTGACCACAGAGTTTAGCAATGACATATAAAGTAATAAAGCTACCAATGATAATGCTGACAATGAAGAAATAGTTTTTGCTGGCGAAAGCGGCTTCTATCAAATAGATTTTAGGCCAGAAACCAGATAATGGGGGTATACCTGCCAATGAAAACAGCACCAGCGCGATCAGCAAAGATATTTTAGGGTATGCCGCATAAATGCCACCCAGTTTAGTCATGTTCATGGTGCCCCGCAACTGCCTGATTAAGCCGGCAATGAGGAATAAATTGGTCTTGATGATGATGTCATGAATGAGGTAAAAAATAGCCCCCATTAAGGCAATTTTGGTGTATAAACCGATGCCACCGATGATAAAACCAATATGGCAGACGATTAAATAAGAAAACATCCGGCGGATATTGTCTTTGATGATGGCCCCGAAAGCACCGGTTAAAATCGTCATGACGCCCATGGTGATGAATACCGTTTTGATAAACTCGTTAGGTTCAAAAATCAGCGTAAAAACCCTGAATATGGCATATAAACCTACCTTGGTGAGCAAACCGCCGAAGGTTGCCGCCACAGCTGAGGGTGGTGTGTGGTAAGAAGATGGCAGCCAGAAATATAGTGGAAAAACGGCCGATTTAATACCAAAGCCAATCAGGAAAAACATGGAGGTTAAATTGACGATGGACTGGTCGGCCACTTTAGGGATTTTTAGCGCCAGGTCGGCCATGTTTAACGTGCCGGTGATGCCGTATAAAATGCCTATCCCCGTTAAAAAAAAGGTGGAGGCCAAAATGTTAAGGGCCATGTATTTTACGGCACCTTCTAACTGTGCCTTGCGGCCGCCTAAGGTTAACAGCACAAAGGAGGCAATAATGATCACCTCAAACCAAACATATAAGTTAAAAATATCACCCGTTAAAAAGGCACCATTAAGGCCCATAATTAAAAAGTGGAAAATAGGGAAATAGCCATATAACATCCTTGCCCTGCCAACACCTGTGGCAGAAAATATAGATACCGCAAGGGCAGCAATGGAAGTGAGTAAAACTAAGGTGGTACTCAGCGTATCGGCAACGAAAACAATGCCAAAAGGAGCTTCCCAATTGGCTGCATTCATGGTGAGGATAGTGCCGTTAAAAACCTTGGTAAACAGGTGGAGCGCCAATATAAAACCAGCCATACAGCCAATGATACTCAATACTCTTTGTGTAACTGTTTTTCTCCAGAAGCCTAGTTGTATAATTGCAGTGAATAAATGGACAAGTACTGTTGCAATAATTTCGTTATCGATCATATATCTTCTTCTTCCGGGGTGTTTAAATCGTCTAAATCATCTGAGTTGACCAAAGCATAGACACGTTTCAGCAAAACAATAGCAAAGGAGGTGAGACCAAAGCTGATGACAATGGCTGTTAAAATCAGCGCCTGGGGTACAGGATCTGCATAGATATCTTTGAAAACCTTAAAGTTCTCCTCAATGATGGGTGGTTTACCTTTGGTAATATTGCCGAGTAAGAAAATAAGCATGTTTGTGCCGTTACCTAAAAGCATTATTCCTAAAAGTAAGCGGACCATGCTTCTCCTGAGGATCAAAAATACCCCGCTGGCGTAAAGTATGCCAATTAAGAAAACGAGTAGTAATTCCATAATTAGTGTGTACTGGAGGAGATGGTGAATAAAATAGTGAGTACCACACCTATGACCACCATGTAAACGCCGATGTCGAAAAATAAGGCGGTACCTATCATGCCAATTACAGGGATGGGATGCTCAAACCATAAGCCTGTCATTACCGGGTAGCCCACAAATACAGGTAGAAACATGCTCAAAGCTGAAATGCCTAAGCCCACAGGGATGAGCGTCATGGGTTTTGAACGTAGAATTTTCAGTGTATTTTCCGTGCCAAAAGCAAAGCTGTGCAGCACAAAAGCAATGGAGGCTACCAGTCCGCCAACAAAACCTCCCCCGGGATAATAATGGCCACGGAGCAGCAGGAAGATGGAAAATAAAAATAAAATCGGTAAAAGATACTTCGATGCGGTTTGTAATATGGTGCTTCTCATGGTTATTCTTTTTCTGAAGCTTTTAACCTCAGTTTAATTAAACTATATACGCCCAGGGCGGCAATGCTCAATACCACAATTTCAAACATGGTGTCGAAACCCCTGAAATCTACCAGGATAACGTTCACTACATTTTTTCCCTTTGCCAGTGTGTAGGCATACTTGGCATAGAAATCACTGCTTTCTATAGTGGTGGGCACTTGCAATACTTTGATGGCTATTAACGACAGGATGGTGCCGAAAGCCAGGGCCACAAAGGCATCCCGGTATCTTTCTGGTCGGTTGGCAAAATTCAAAAATGGTGGTAAGTTGAACAGCACCAGTACAAATAACACCACCGTAAGCGTATCTATGGTAAATTGTGTCATCGCCAGATCTGGCGCACTGTAAAAAACGAACATCAAACAGATGGCATAACCTATTACACTGGTGCCCACTACGGCGGTAAGCCTGGAGGGAGTGGTTACGGTTAAATAGACTGCTGCCATCAGGATGGCCACATTAACGCCTTCATAAATACTGATGGGCGATAATTTGCTGTAATCGATATAAATAGGACCGCCAATGAGGAGCTCATAAGCCAGTAAAAGTTCTGCGAAAATGATGATCTTAATGATGTAAGACCGCAAATAACCATTGTGCATGGTATTGGTATACCAGCTTGAAAAATTGATAAAACTTCCGGTCAGGGAAGTGAAAAAAGCCTGCGGCGAAACCCTGTCGAAACGCCCAATTGCCTGTAACTTTACTGCACTAGGCTTGTTGACAAGGTAGATCAAGGTACCCGCAGCCAGGGTAGATAAGCTTAAAATGAGCACTGTATTAAAGCCATGCCATATTTTAAGGTGTACTGCTGGGTTTTCATTGGTCATGATTTGTACCGTTGGATTGATGAGGTGCTCGCCGATGATGCCGGGGAAAAAGCCAAACAGAAAACCCAAAAGGCCTAATAGAAGAGGAGGAATCCACATGGCCTTATAAGGCAGGTGCACCTTTTCAAATGCTGGAGGTAAACTGCCTGTAAATGGTTTAATACCGGCCATAAAACCTGCAGCCACCAGGCATAAATTGGTAATTACTGCGGCGATGGTTAAATAAAGGGCCAGGTGTTTGTCGGCATGTAAGGTAGCTTCATAAATAAGGTCTTTACCAATAAAACCGAACGACAGGGGCAGGCCTGCGCTGGAAAGGGCAGCCAGTAAGCCGGCAAGAAAAACGGGAAGCAGCACATGCTTTAAACCAGAAAGTTTTGTTAAGTCGCGGGTGCCTGTTTCATGGTCTATAATGCCTGTCATCAGAAACAAAGTCGCTTTATACAAGGCATGCACGACAATAAAGGTGCTGGCTGCAATTAAAGCCTCTTTAGTGCCTAAACCAATCAGGAATGTAAGCATGCCCAGCGCGGCAATGGTGGAATAGGCTAAAACACCTTTTAAATCAATGCGGAATAAGGAATGGATTGCGGCATATAACATGGTGAAACCACCTACAATCATTAAGGTATAAGTCCAGATAGGGGTATCGCCTAATATGGGGGTGAAACGTGCCAGTAAAAAGATTCCTGCCTTGACCATGGTTGCAGAATGGAGGTAGGCGGAAACAGGGGTAGGCGCTTTCATGGCTCCCGGCAGCCAGAAATGGAAAGGGAATTGTGCTGATTTGGTAAAGGCCCCAACAAATACACAACCTAGTACCACAGGGTACAGTTTATGATTTTTAATCAGTTCACTGTTAGTCATCAATTCCTGAATGGAGTAAGTGCCGGCAATCTGGCTAAGTAAAACCAAGCCTGCCAATAGAAAAAAGCCACCTAAGCCGGTAATGCTCAGGGCCGTGAGGGCACTTTTCCTGGAATCGGCATTGTCGTTGTTAAATCCGATCAGGAAAAAAGAACTGATGCTGGTCAGCTCCCAGAAAACAAACAACAGCAGGATGTTATCAGAGAGCACCAGGCCCAGCATGGCCGACATGAACAGGCAGAGGTAACCAAAGAAGCGGTCTTTATAGGGGTGCCCCTTCAGGTAGGCACTGGCATAAATGAAAATAAAGGCCCCAATGCCGGTAATCAGCAGGCTAAATAAAAGGGATAGCCCATCCAGGCGGAAATCGAAATTAATCGCCAGCGACGGTACCCATTTGGTATGTTGGTAAAGCACTTGCCCCATGCTGATAGCGGGAATATGTGCGGCGAAATAACAAAATAATAGGATAGGTAAAAGAGCGAGAACTGTACCCCATTTAGTCCGGAAAAACTTTCCGAATGGAATCATAAGGCCCGATGTTATTAATCCTGAAAGTACAGTAAATAGCATTTAGTCTTTTTAAGAATTTTAATGAATTTCACTAAAATAGTAAAAAAATACGGTAAATCAGGTCTTTTTGATACAAAAACCATGGATAAGTTACAGTTTTGGCATTAAGCTGTTTCTTTGAAAAGAGGCTAAGTTCTTAAAAATCAACCTTAGATTAAGGACAGGCTGCCTGGTTAATTCCTGAAATTTTGGGTGATCATTAAACCATATATGCCGCCGTCTAAAATACCGATGCCTAAACGTCCAAAACTGGGATTGAGGATATTAGCCCTGTGGCCCGGTGAATTCATTAAACCTACATGTGCCAAAGGTAATGTTTGTGCCAGGGCAAGGTTTTCACCGGCACTCATAAATGATACCCTATATTTCCTGATCCGCGCAAAGGGATCTTCCCCCTCAGGGGTATAATGAGAAAAGTAACCCCTGTCGAACATATCT
>NZ_JAZQPU010000001.1:0-21430 GCF_045628745.1 Pedobacter sp. | reverse complement strand
CCAATGAAAAAACAATATGTGCTATCAATGAAATTAAAAACAACAAGCACATATTAGATGCAATTAAGGGGCAGGAAGAATTACCAAAATTAGTTGTATAGTAAATTCAGTATTAATTCAATACATGTATAGCCTATTCAGGATAAGACAGTCAACTAATAGTTTCCATATCGTTCAGAGGGCATTGGTAGGGCCTTCGTAGGGCCTTCCTATATCAAACCGATATACAATGGACCTACCAATGCTAGCTCAACGCCCAGTTAATAAAAAATAAATAGATAGCTGTAGAATACGTTACAGAAAGTCAATATTTTATTAACCCTCAAATACCAATATACAAGGCACAAAAAAACCCGGATCAATTACAATCCAGGTTTCTCTTATTTTATTTGTTTCTGCTTAAAGCTCGGCTCTAATTTTAGCAGCTGCTGCTGCCAGCTCTTCCTGACTAGGATTAAGCTTTGGCTTGCTGAAATTCATATCACTTACATTGTTCATCGGAATCAGGTGAATGTGGACATGCGGAACTTCCAATCCAATCACCGCCATCCCTACTTTGATACAAGGGAAGGCTTTTTTAACACCTCCGGCAACGATTTTAGCAAACAAGGTTAAGCCGAAATAGCTTTCCTCATCCATATCGAAAATATAATCGATTTCCTTTTTCGGAATCACCAGCACATGGCCCATCGCTAAAGGACTAACATCTAAAAAGGCCATAAAATCTATGGTCTCGGCTACTACATGCGCGGGGATCTCTCCACTTACAATTTTCGAAAATATACTTGCCATCTTTGCTGCTTAAGGTTGTTGTTAGCTACTGGTTATTAAATAATTACTTACTGACTCCTGAATAATTATTTGCTCACGTTTAAATAATTTCTAGCTGTTTGATAAGATATTCTAAGCTGATTCCTAAATAATTACCTGCTAATTTCTAAAACTTCAAACTCAATTTTTCCTGCCGGCACCTGAATTTCGGCTCTATCGCCAACAGATAAACCTAGCAAACCTTGAGCTATAGGCGATTTAACCGAGATTTTTCCCGTTTTTAAATCTGCTTCAGATTCTGCCACCAATTGGTAAGACATGGTCGCACCGTTCTTTAAATTCTTTATTTTCACAATAGACAACGCCAATACTTTGGTGGTATCTAATTTCGATTCATCAATTAATCTTGCGGTCGAGAGGGTGTTCGACAGTTTTGAAATCTTTGCCTCATGCAAGCCCTGTGCTTCCTTAGCCGCATCATATTCAGCATTCTCAGAAAGATCGCCTTTATCTCTTGCTTCCGCAATAGCTTTGGAGATGAGCTGTCTTCCTGTAGTTTTCAAATAATGTATCTCTTGCTTTAGTTTTTCTAAACCCTCTTGCGTATAATACGTTACTTCTGTCATGGCTCAATTGTTTTTTATAATACTTTATTTAATACTTCGCCTTTCTATTCAGGCACCTCTAAAATACAAACAAGACCATACCGGCGTTAAGCCAACATAGTCTTGCTTCGAATTCTAACGAAGATAATAGCGAATTGTTATATATGCAAATATTTGGACAGGAATTTTAAGAACCCTGTTTTCCGACCGGCAGTGCGGCCAGTTTTTGCGCTAATACTTCAGATATTTTGCGGTAAGAATCAAATGTCCAACCCCCAACATGTGGCGTTAACAACACCTGATTGCAGTGAATCAAGTCCTTATACCATGCCTGCTCCCCTAATGCTGGAAATTTCTCTACTTCCAGCACATCCAGTCCGGCACTTAATACCTTGCCCTCTTTGATGGCCTGCAGCAATGCCTGGGTATTTAAAATCTCTCCACGGGCGGTGTTCAGCAGGAAAATAGGTTTTTTGAAATGATAAAGATATTCAGCATCCACCATTTGCCGGGTTTCTGAAGTCAGCGGGATATGGAAGCTCAGCACATCACTGTGTTTAACAATCTCTTCCATGCTGGCCTCCTGGGCAAAAGCATCAGAAAATCCTATTTTGTATTTATCATAAGCCAACACCTTCACCTCAAAACCCGCAAGTTTTTTGGCAAAACTCTGGCCCATAAAGCCATAGCCAATAATGCCTACCGTTTTACCTTTAAGCTCATAACCACGACTGCCTTCACGGTTCCAAATGCCCTTTCTAATCTCTGCATCTGCCCTTTGAAAGTTGTTCATCAACGAAAGCAACATGCCTACTGCATGTTCGCCTACAGCATCACGATTACCCTCAGGGGCATTCAATAGCTCAATGCCACGTGCAGCGGCAAAGTCTACATCAATATTATCCAGACCGGCACCTGCACGGGCAACAAATTTCAGCTTCGTGCCTGCAGTCATCAATTCCTGGTCTATCCTAAACTTGGTGCGCACCGCAATGCCCTCATAGTTGGCAATAACGGCCATGGTTTCTGCCCGGGTAATTAACGGACAATCATCTACTTCATAACCTGCAGCAATGGCGTGCTCCTTAAAAATAGGATGCAGGTCGTCTATAATTAGTATTTTAGGCTTAGTCATCAACAAATATTTAAGATTCAGCGATCGTATTCAAATGTGTAAGGTGCTGTGTAAGGGTAACAAAATCTGCTACACTTAGCTGCTCCGCACGCTTGTCGAAAAAAGGATGGTCATCCATTCTGTCTTTAGAAATGGTGCCCGACAAAGCGTTTCTTAACGTTTTTCTTCTTTGGTTAAAGCCTCCTTTAACGGTGCGCCAGAAAAGCTTCTCATCACATGGCAGCTCCTCGGTTTTATTTCTGCTCAGCCTGATCACGCCAGAATTTACTTTAGGTGGCGGATTAAAAGTGCCGGGTTTAACGCTAAACAAATATTCTATGTCGTAATAGGCCTGTATCAGCACACTTAAAATACCATATTCTTTGGTGCCAGATTTTGAAGCACAACGTTCTGCCACTTCTTTCTGAAACATGCCTACCATTTCTACCACCTGGTTGCGGTGCTCTAAAATGGTAAAGAGTATCTGCGAACTGATGTTATAAGGAAAGTTACCTATGATGGCAAACTTGCCGGTAAAGATGGTTTTTAAATCAAGCTTTAAAAAGTCGCCATTGATCAGGCGCTCGCCCACCTGCGGGTATTTTCCCTGCAAAAAGTGGTATGATTCTACGTCAATATCAATCATATAGACCTCCAGGTCTTTCCTCTCCAATAATATATCGGTTAGAATACCCATACCCGGTCCTACTTCCAGTACTTGTTTATACTGATCTGTATGAATTAACCCGTTTACAATTTTTGCTGCAATGTTTTTATCTGTTAAAAAATGTTGCCCTAAATGTTTCTTTGCCCTTACCAAACTCATGCTTTCCTGATCTAAGCACGCAAAATAAGCAAAGTTTTACCAGTATCGGACTAACAATATTGTTAAAATCTTGTATTTTGCGCTAAATTCTAAGTTGAGCATGAGCAATAAAGTAAAAATAGGAATTAGCATTGGTGATGTTAATGGTATTGGTTTAGAGGTAATTCTTAAAACTTTAGCCAACAACAGTATTCTAGATTATTGTACACCTATAGTATATGGGCACACTAAAGTGGTCTCCTACCATAGAAAGGCTTTAGGATTAACAGACTTCAACTTTAATGTGGTGACCAGCGCAAGCCTGGCCAATCCAAAAAAAGCAAACCTCATCAATTGCTGGGAAGAGGATGTGAAGATAGAAATAGGCGTTTCTACCGAAATTGGCGGCAAATATGCCCTTCTTTCGCTTGAAAAAGCTACCGAAGATTTAGTAAACGGAGAAATTGATGCCCTGGTAACAGCACCCATCAATAAATTCAATATACAGTCAGAAACTTTTAAATTTCCCGGTCATACCGAATATTTGCAGGAACGCAGTGGTTCTAAAGATGTGCTGATGTTTTTAATTAGTGAAGACCTCAGGGTAGGTGTGGTAACAGGTCATATTCCTTTAAAGGATGTTGCCAGCACCATTACCAAAGACATGATTGTGCAGAAATTAAAGATGATCAACGAGAGTCTTAAAAAAGATTTCTGGATAGAAAAACCAAAAATTGCGGTACTGGGTTTAAATCCACATGCGGGCGATAATGGGTTGTTGGGTAGTGAAGAGCGTGATATCATTATGCCTGCTATTGAAGAAGCGTTCGACAAAGGTATCATTTGTTTTGGCCCTTATCCGGCAGATGGCTTCTTTGGCAATAGCACTTATAAACAATTCGATGCCGTGTTAGCCATGTATCATGACCAGGGTTTGGTACCCTTTAAAAGCATTGCTTTTAGCACCGGTGTTAATTATACCGCAGGTTTAAAATTTGTGCGTACCTCTCCAGACCATGGAACAGGATATGACATTGCAGGTAAAAATGTGGCTGACCCTACCTCTTTTATTGAAGCACTTTTTGCAGCTACCCATATTGTAAAAAACAGAAGAGAGCAAGAGCAGTTATTGAACAATCAGCTGCGTTCAGGAGGCAAAATTATTGAAACTGCCTCTGACGTAAAGGATGACGCAAATTAATTGTCGAACCTTTTCTACAAATCATTTTATATATGTCAAAATAATTCATACATTTGCGGGCTAAAATTTGGTTACAATTGAGAGCTTTAAAACAATTTTCGATCCCCTTTACCGGCTTAAAAATTGGCAAACATGATTTCGAGTTTGACCTTGATGATAGCTTTTTTGGCGCTTTTGAATACTCCTTAATTCAAAAAGGTAATTTAAAGGCAACAGTAGAGCTGGACAAACAAGAAACAATGTTAATTTTACAAATCCACATTGTGGGTACGGTAAAATTAGATTGCGACAAGTGTTTGGCAGAATTTAATGCTCCGATTGATATTAAGGAGCGTCAAATTGTTAAATTTGCCGAAGAAGATGCAGAAAGCGATGATCTGGAGATCATTGTACTGAATAAAAAAGAAAGTGAAATTGACCTTGCGGCAATTCTTTATGAGTTTGTTAGCGTGTCAGTACCTTTTATTAAAGTCTGTGAAGAGAATGGCGACGGACAGCAGTGTGATCAGGAAATGATTGCAAGGTTGGAAAACCTAAGTTCTGGCACAGCACCCGAAGAAGTAAAGAACGATGAAGACCCACGGTGGGCAGCATTAAAAAAATTAAAATAATAATTAAACAAATTTGTAATGGCACATCCAAAACGCAAGATTTCTAAAAGCAGAAGAGACAAAAGAAGAACACACTATAAAGCAGAAGCTCCTTCTTTGGCTACTTGCCAAACCACTGGCGCAATTCACGTACCTCACCGTGCATACAATGTTGATGGTAACTTGTACTACAATGGCAAATTAGTCATTGAAAACACCTCAATAGGGTAATATTCTTGAAAAATAGTTTGTGTTTTGCTGGTGTTTAAGTTTATCTTAGGCATACAAAAAAATGCACATTTAATGCTTTCTACACAAACTGATTTTTTACTATGAAAATAGGTCTCGATATAATGGGCGGAGACTATGCTCCCAAAGCTAATGTTTTGGGAGCAATAGCAGCTCACCAATTACTATCGCCTGGAGAACATCTGGTTCTGATTGGCGATACAAAGCAGATTAAACCTTTACTTTGCGAACAAGGGTTCAACCCTGAACATTTCGAATATGTACATACTGATGAAGTGATTGAGATGGGCGACCATCCTACCAAGTCTATTGTGCAAAAACCAAATTCCAGCATTTCTGTTGGTTTTAATCTCCTCAAAGAAGGTAAAATAGATTCTTTTGCCAGTGCTGGTAACTCGGGCGCTATGCTTGTTGGTGCTGTTTTAAGTGTTAAAACATGTACAAACATCCTAAGACCTTGTTTAACCAGTATTGTTCCCAAACTTGATGGTGGCATTGGTCTGATGCTTGACGTTGGCGCGAATGCTGATTGTAAGCCCGACTTTTTACTGCAATTTGGTATTTTAGGCAGCCTTTACTCGGAAACAATGATGCACACGACCAACCCTAAGGTGGCCCTGATGAATCTTGGTGAAGAGGATAAAAAAGGAAATGCCTTAAGTATGGCTACTTTTACTTTAATGAAAGCCAGCAACCAGATTAACTTTGTTGGTAACATTGAAGGTAGGGATCTTTTCAATAAAAAAGCTGATGTTATAGTGTGCGACGGTTTTACCGGCAACATTATGCTCAAGCTTGCTGAATCTTTTTACGTTCTCACAATTAAAAAAGGATTTAAAGATGAGTTCTTTGACCGTTTTAATTATGAAAACTATGGTGGCAGCCCTGTTCTGGGTGTCAATGCCCCAGTTATCATTGGTCATGGAATCTCCACTCCTAAGGCAGTAAAGAATATGATCTTGCAGTCCAAAGAAATGATTACGACTGGCCTTGTAGATAAAATACAGGCCGCTTTTAAATAAAGACAAAAAAATGAGTAAAGTCCGCGCCGCGATAACTGCGGTTCATGGTTATGTTCCTGAATATGTTTTGACAAATAAGGAACTGGAATCAATCGTTGAAACTACAGATGAATGGATAACCTCCAGAACGGGTATCAAAGAACGTAGAATTTTAAAAGGTGAGGGACTAGGGACATCAGACATGGCAGTATTGGCGGTGAATGGTTTACTAAAGAAACGTGGTATTTCTGCAGCAGAAATAGAGCTGATTATTTTTTGTACTACAACGCCAGATCAGCCATTTCCGGCTTCGGCAAATATTTTAGCAGATAAAATTGGTGCTGTCAATTCCTGGGGATATGACCTTCAGGCGGCATGCTCCGGCTTTATTTTCGGCTTAACCACTGGCACACAATTTATCGAATCTGGCAAACATAAAAAAGTATTAGTTGTTGGCGGCGATAAAATGTCTTCCATTATTGACTATGAGGACCGCACAACCTGCATCATTTTTGGTGATGGCTGCGGTGCTGTGCTTTTAGAGCCCGATGAAGAAGGTAACGGAATTATTGATACCATAACCTGTACGGATGGTTCAGGAAGAAGTCACCTGAACATGAAGGCTGGTGGATCTGTAAAGCCTGCAACACATGAAACCATAGATAACCATGAACACTTTGTGTACCAGGAAGGTCAGGCGGTTTTTAAATTTGCAGTGACCAATATGGCTAACGTTGCGGCAGAAATTATGGAACGCAATAAGTTAACAGCAGATGACATTAACTGGCTGGTGCCACACCAGGCTAATAAAAGAATCATTGCTGCTACAGCTTCCAGAATGGGTGTGGGCACAGAAAAAGTAATGATCAATATTGAAAAATATGGCAATACCACCAACGGAACCATCCCTTTATGTTTATGGGAATGGGAAAGTAAGTTGAAAAAAGGCGATACCCTTATTTTAGCAGCCTTCGGCGGTGGATTTACATGGGGTTCCATTTACCTGAAATGGGCATATTAACTTTATAATAAAATAATCTTAACTTAGTATTATCTAAGGATATACATCTTTTTAAAATCACATCAAATGGATATTAAGCAAATTCAGGAACTGATCAAGTTTGTTTCCCGTTCAGGCGTCAACGAAGTAGCTATTGAGCAAGTAGACTTCAAAATAACAATCAAAACTAACCAAGCGCCAACGGTTATTAACACTACTGTTCCTGCTCCAGCTGCTGCTGCAGTATTACCAGCAGCAGCGGCAGTACAACCTGCAGCTATAGAAACAAAACCTGCAACACCGGTTGACGAAAATTCTAAATACGTGACGATAAAATCACCTATGATTGGAACTTTCTATCGTTCATCTAGTCCTGATAAACCTTCTTTTGTAAATGTAGGTGATGAATTTAGTGTTGGTAAAGTAATTTGCATCATTGAAGCCATGAAATTATTCAACGAAATTGAAAGTGAAATTTCAGGTAGAATAGTGAAAGTGCTGGTAGACAATGCGTCGCCGGTAGAATACGATCAACCATTATTTTTAGTAGAACCTATGTAATATTTGCCTTCGGGTAAATCATTATCTAATCAATAATATGTTTAAAAAAATACTAATTGCCAACAGGGGTGAAATAGCCTTGCGTATCATCCGTACTTGCAAGGAAATGGGCATCAAAACTGTTGCAGTCTATTCCACGGCAGACAGAGAAAGCTTACATGTGCGTTTTGCAGATGAAGCTGTTTGTATTGGCCCGCCTCCAAGTAAAGATTCTTATTTAAGCATTCCAAATATCATATCTGCAGCAGAATTAACCAATGCAGATGCAATACATCCAGGATACGGATTTTTATCTGAAAACGCTAAGTTTTCTTCCGTATGCCGCGATTATGGAATCAAGTTTATTGGTGCTACACCAGAACAAATTAATTCCATGGGCGATAAGGCTTCGGCTAAAGAGACCATGAAAAAAGCTGGTGTACCTACTATTCCAGGCTCTGAAGGTTTGCTGAGCAGTGTTAAAGAAGGTATTAAAATTGCCAATGAAATGGGCTACCCTGTCATCCTTAAAGCTACTGCCGGTGGTGGTGGCCGTGGTATGCGTGTAGTCTGGAAAGATGAAGATTTTGAAAATGCATGGGACAGTGCCAGACAAGAGTCAGGTGCTGCTTTTGGCAACGATGGTCTTTACCTTGAGAAATATATTGAAGATCCCCGTCACATTGAAATCCAGGTTATTGGTGATCAATACGGCAGGGCATGTCACCTTTCTGAACGCGATTGCTCTATTCAGCGTCGTCACCAGAAATTAGTAGAAGAAGCGCCATCACCATTTATGACTCCAGAGTTAAGAGAGAAAATGGGTGAAGCGGCTATTAAAGGTGCCATTGCGGTACAGTATGAAGGTGCTGGAACCATTGAATTTTTAGTTGATAAAC
This sequence comes from Pedobacter sp., assembly GCF_045628745.1. Classification (GTDB taxonomy): domain Bacteria; phylum Bacteroidota; class Bacteroidia; order Sphingobacteriales; family Sphingobacteriaceae; genus Pedobacter. The sequence continues at coordinate 12,655 of NZ_JAZQPU010000001.1, read as the reverse complement.
ACCGTAATTTCTATTTCATGGAAATGAATACCCGTATCCAGGTAGAACACCCGGTAACGGAAGAGGTAATCAATTATGATTTAATCAAAGAACAAATTAAAGTGGCCTCAGGTGTGCCCATTACTGGTAAAAATTATTTGCCTGATATGCACGCTATTGAATGTAGAATCAATGCAGAAGACCCTTTTAATAACTTCCGCCCTTGTCCGGGTAGAATTACCAATTTCCACTCTCCGGGTGGTCATGGGGTAAGGGTTGATACGCATGTTTATGCAGGCTACCAAATTCCATCTAATTACGATTCCATGATTGCTAAACTGATCTGTGTTGCACAAACCAGGGAAGAAGCCATCAGCACCATGGAACGTGCCTTAAGTGAATTTGTTATTGAAGGGGTGAAAACGACCATTCCTTTTCACTTGAAATTAATGAAGGATCCGAATTTCAGAGCGGGTAATTTTACCACTAAATTCATGGAGACCTTTGTTTTTACAGAATAATAAATGTTTTTGTAATATTTAAATCCAAATACCATTCTATATAGATTAGAATGGTATTTTTGTTTTAACAAGCTATTTACATGAGTGAGAATAAAACCCAGAATCTAATTGATTCCATCAAAAATAAAGGCAAAACTTTGGAATCAGAAATGTCCTTCTTTGACCATATAGATGTGTTGAGAAAACACCTTTTAAGGGCGCTATCCGTTATTATTGTCTTTACTATTGGTGCATTTTATTATACCGATTTCATTTTCAACACCATCATCATGGGGCCTAAAAACCCAAGCTTCTGGACTTACAGGATGATGTGTAAGTTGGTAGAAAAATATCCTTCCCTGGGGGAGGAGTTTTGTATCACCAAAATTGATGCTAAAATTATCAACACAGAAATGGCCGGGCAGTTTACCCTGCAACTGAATTCATGTGTAATGGTAGGGATCATCTTGGGTATCCCCTATTTATTATTCGAAATATGGCTTTTTGTAAAACCTGCCCTGCATGATTCTGAAAGAAAATCGGCAAGTGGCTTTGTAGCCTTTGCCTCCTTTTTATTCTTCCTGGGCCTGCTCTTTGGCTATTACATCATATGTCCACTTTCTATCAACTTCCTTACTAACTTTACGGTAAGTCCTGATATTCAGAACACCTTTACCATAGATTCTTACCTTTCTTCAGTGATGACTTTAACCCTGGGCTCGGGTATTATTTTCCAGCTTCCGGTAGTAATTTATATCCTGTCGAAATTGGGTATCATGACCCCGGCTTTTATGAGAGCCAGCAGAAGGTATTCTACAGTACTCATTTTGATTGTTGCAGCAATTGTTACCCCTACGGCAGACCCTTATACCATGCTTATTGTGGCCATGCCTTTATTCTTATTGTATGAGTTAAGTATATACATCTCTGCAAGTATAGAGCATAGTAAAAACAGGGCCTTATATGGTACTAAAAATGCCCCAAGGGATTAACTGAAAATTTATGGTACTTATCTAATAATCTAGCTAACTTTGAATATGTCTACAAATATTACCATCGCAATTGGCTCCGACCATGCCGGTTTCGACTATAAAGAAATGATAAAAGCTTCTTTAGAAGCCTATGAAGTAAAAGATTTCGGCACATATAACCCTGAATCTGTTGATTATCCGGATTTTGCACATCCTGTTGCTGAGGCTGTGGAAAACGGTGCCTTTACTTTTGGAATCCTGGTTTGTGGAAGTGCAAACGGGGTCGCCATTACGGCCAATAAACACCAACAAATTCGTGCCGCCATTTGTTGGCAAAACAAAATTGCCGCTCTCGCCAGACAACATAACAACGCCAATATCATTTGTATCCCGGCAAGATTTGTTTCTGAGGAGCTAGCCAGGGAAATGATCACTACTTTTTTAAATACTGCCTTTGAAGGGGGCAGACATGGCACCCGTGTCAATAAAATTTCCTGCTAACTATTCCTAAACTGAACAAATTACAAATGAAGAAAAAATTTATTTACACCTCCCTGGTGCTTTTTCTGGGTTTTAATGCCTGTGCACAAAACAAAACTGCTATTAAATACAGCAAAGGAATTACCAAAGAGAAGTCATATAAACATTTAGCCATCCTTGCTTCCGATGAATATGAAGGACGTGAGACTGGCAAAAAAGGTGCGTGGATGGCAGCAGATTATATCAAAAACCATTTCAAATCTTTAGGCTTAAAAGGCCCTGTTAAAGGAGAATATTTCCAGCCGATAGACATGGCCACCAACACTTTGGCACAAAGTATTGTGACCATTAATGGCACCCAAAAAGAGCTGTTAAAAGATTTTATCATTGCTCCATCAAGCGTTACGGGCGAAGGTTTCACCTTTAACAATAAAGCTGTTGTTGTAGCCGGTTATGGCATCAATAATAATGGTTATAATGATTTTGCTGGCGTGAATATCCAGGATAAAGTGGTGATGATCTTCAAAGACAGCAGTCCTGCCGACCGTACAGAAATGCGCAAAAGGATGCTGGATCAACAACAAAAGGTTGAATACTTGGCTCAAAACAACGCTTTAGCTTTAGTTATTGTAGATCCTGCTTTAGATAATGTTACTGAAGCAATGGTTTCCCGTTATAACAATGGTGAAGGCCCTTTGGTGATGAAAACTAAAGAATACCTTGAAAGTTTGAAAAATAAAAAATCATTGCCCATCATTACCATCTCTACACAAACGGCAAATGAAATTCTTAAATCAGGTGGCAGCAGTGTTGAAGCTTTGAAAAAGCAATTAGCAGACACGAAGAAACCAGCAAGTAAAGTAATTGACGTTGCTTTTTGCGCTACTGCAGTTAGAAAAGAAAATGCAGTACGTGCAGAAAACGTATTGGGCTTCTTAGAAGGTACAGACCCCGTGTTAAAAAAAGAAGTGCTTGTCTTAACTGCACACTATGACCATATTGGAATCAGCACTACAGGAACCGACAAAGTAAACAACGGTGCTGATGATGACGGTTCTGGTACCACTGCCATTCTTTTGCTTGCAGAAGCTTTTACAAAAGCCAAAAAAGAAGGACATGGGCCAAAAAGAAGTATTTTGTTCATGACTGTTGTAGGTGAAGAAAAAGGTTTATTAGGTTCAGAATGGTATTCTGAAAATCCTATATTCCCTTTAAAAAACACCATCACCAACTTGAACATTGACATGATTGGCCGTGTAGATGCTGATCATGAAAAGAACCCTGATTATATTTATATCATTGGTTCAGACATGTTAAGTTCTGATTTAAATAACCTGGGTATTAAAGCTAACAAAGATTATATCAATATGGATCTAGATATGCGTTATAATAACCGTACTGATCCAAATCGTTTTTATTACCGCTCAGACCATTATAACTTTGCCAAGCACAATATTCCGGTGATCTTTTATTTCAACGGTGTACACCCTGAATACCACGCCCCTGGTGATGAGATTGATAAAATCAACTTCCCACTGATGACCCGCAGAGCTCAACTGGTATTTTTTACGGCATGGGAATTGGCCAATGGTGCTAAACGTCCTGTAGTGGATAAAAACGAAGACGGTTCGCCGAGGTAATCCCTCTGCTTTATCACCTTAAAAAACAAAATATATGTCAATGAAGATAGCTGAGGAATTTCTGGTAAAGGCTGATGAAAAGGCTTTCGACCTTGACCATCGTCAAATCATCAACCACAATATTGGAAAATACAATGTTGCGGTAGAAAGAGGATTGTCAAAGTTCGAGAACCTCGAGAACTCCAAAAAGAAAGCCCACGTGATTAAATGGAGGGTGATGGAGAACCTTGACAAATATTTACCGGAATTTGAAGCTAACTTTACTCGAAACGGTGGAAAAGTGATCTGGGCAAATGATGCCGAGGAAGCACAAAAAGAAATTCTGAACATCATTCAGAAAAACGGTGGTAAAACGGTGATCAAGTCTAAATCGATGACCACTGAGGAGATTCATATTAACGATTTTCTCGGTAAACATGGCATAGAATCTTTAGAAAGTGATTTGGGAGAATACATTGTGCAGCTCCTGGGCCAACCGCCCTACCACATTGTTACGCCGGCCATGCACCTCAGCAAGAACGACATAGCCAAGCTTTTTCATGAACACTTTGGAACACCCCTTGATGCTACACCAGAACAGCTGACTCAAAAAGCGCGTGAGCTGTTAAGGGATAAATATTTAAAAGCTGATATTGGTATCAGTGGTGGCAACTTTTTAATTGCCGACACAGGAAGCATTGCCCTCACCGAAAATGAAGGCAATGCACGCTTGTGTACCACTTTTCCAAAAATACATATTGCCATAGTAGGCATAGAAAAGGTCATCCCTTCGATGGCCGACCTTGACCTTTTCTGGCCCTTACTGGCCAGTCATGGCACAGGACAAAATCTTACCGTTTACAACACTATTTTAAGTGGCCCCCGTAAAGCTGAAGAAACCGACGGTCCGGAAGAGATGTATGTCATCCTTCTAGACAATGGACGGACGAATTTACTAGCCCAAAAAGACCAGCGACAAGGCTTGTACTGTATCCGTTGTGGTGCATGTTTAAATGCTTGTCCGGTTTATAAAAATATTGGTGGCCATACCTATAATACCACTTACAGTGGCCCTATTGGCTCCATCATTACCCCCCACCTCAAGGGGATGAAAGAATTCAAACACCTCAGCTATGCCTCCAGTTTATGTGGCAAATGTTCGGAGGTGTGCCCTGTAAAGATAGACATCCATAAAATGCTTCTATTGAACAGAAAAGATGCCGTAGCGGAGCACGACAATAGCAAAGCGGAAGACTTAGGCTGGAAAATATGGAAAACAGGAATGCTTAAACGTTCCCGGATGGATATGTTTGGCGGCAAAATAAAGAACTTCTTTCTCAGGGTACTCTTCAAAAAGATATGGGGTAAATACCGATCCATGCCAGAAGTAGCACCAAAATCCTTCTCACAACTACATCAGGAAAGAAAAAAAGACATTTAATCTTCATAGCCCATGCACTTTGACAGAAAAGGTAAGGATGATACAACTTTATTAAATTTGTATAAACAGCTGCTTTATCCGCGAATGATCGAGGAAAAGATGCTGATCTTACTGCGTCAGGGCCGCATTGGCAAGTGGTTTTCCGGCATCGGACAGGAAGCTATTGCCGTAGGCAGTACCCTGGCCATGGATAGCGAAGAATATATTCTTCCTATGCACCGTAATTTAGGTGTTTTTACCGCCAGAGGGGTTTCTTTAAAGAAGCTCATGGCGCAATGGCAGGGCAAGCTGACTGGTTTTACCAAAGGTCGCGACCGCTCCTTTCATTTCGGCACGCAGGAGCATAAAATTGTGGGCATGATCTCCCACCTGGGACCACAAATGGCACTGGCAGATGGCATTGCTCTTGCTGATCTGCTGTCGGCAAAGAAGGCTGCAACCCTGGTTTTTACCGGCGACGGTGCCACCAGTGAGGGTGATTTCCATGAGGCCATCAACGTGGCGGCGGTATGGAACTTACCCGTCATCTTTTTAATTGAAAATAATGGCTACGGGCTATCTACCCCTGTTCAAGAACAATATAAATGTGCCCACCTTGTTGACCGCGCCATAGGTTATGGTATTGAAGGGATACAGGTAGACGGCAATAATATCCTTGAAGTGCTTGATACCCTCACGGAAGTTGCCCAAAGGATGCGGAAAAACCCTAAACCAGTATTGATTGAGTGTTTAACATTCCGCATGCGTGGCCATGAGGAGGCCTCAGGCATTAAATATGTTCCACAGGAATTACTCCAAACCTGGGCACAGAAAGATCCTGTTAAAAATTTTGAAGCCTACCTTTTTGAGCAAAACATCTTGAACGACGCACTGGTTGCTGACATCAGAAGCAATTTTAAAAAGGATATTGAGCAGGATGTAGAAAGTGCTTTTCATGAACCGGAGCCTATAGCTGATATAGCGCAGGAGCTGGCAGATATGTATTACCCTTATCAGCAGCAAGTAAGCTCTCCAGTAGCACAAAGCAAAGAGATCAGGTATTTAGATGCGCTGTCGGAGGGCCTAAAAGTGGCCATGCATCATTATCCCAACCTGGTGTTAATGGGCCAGGACATTGCTGGTTATGGTGGTGCTTTTAAAATTACAGAGGGCTTTACTGCTGCTTTTGGCACAGACAGAGTGCGCAATACGCCTATTTGCGAATCTGCAATTGTTGGTGCCGCCCTCGGTCTTTCTATCAATGGCTATAAGGCTGTGGTAGAAATGCAATTTGCCGATTTTGTGACTTGTGGTTTCAACCAGATTGTTAACAATTTAGCGAAAACACATTACCGTTGGGGAGAAAAAGCAGATGTGGTGATCCGAATGCCCACAGGTGCTGGTACTGGTGCCGGGCCTTTTCACTCGCAAAGTAATGAAGCCTGGTTTACCAAAACGCCAGGCCTTAAAGTTGTTTACCCGGCCTTCCCTTTCGATGCTAAGGGATTGTTACTTGCCGCCATTGAAGACCCTAACCCAGTGATCTATTTTGAACATAAATATCTGTACCGCAGTTTAAACGGACAAGTACCTGAGGGTTTTTATACGGTTGAAATTGGTAAAGCGAATGTGCTGAAAGAAGGAAATGACATCAGCATTATTACCTATGGCCTTGGGGTCCATTGGGCGCTCTCCTACCTCGATGATCATCCGGAATTGTCTGTGCAATTGGTAGACCTCTGCAGCTTACAGCCATGGGATAAAGAAACAGTGGCTACCGCGGTTAAAAAAACAGGAAGAGTGCTGCTCTTGCATGAGGATACCCTAGGTTCTGGTTTTGGGGCCGAAATTGCCGCCTGGATTGGGGAACACTGTTTTACAGATTTAGATGCCCCCGTGATGCGTTGTGCAAGTCTAGATACGGCCATCCCCATGAGTAAAACCCTCGAAGAAAGTTTCCTTGCCAAAAGCAGGCTCCATGAAATGGTGGAGAAGTTAAAAGCTTATTAAGTACCTGTGGCAGGCAGTATAACTTCTGCCAAAGGATTAAAGAGGTAAATATGTCCATTGTCAAGACAGGTACAGCGGAATCTTTTTCTTAAGCGTTCTCCCTTTTTGAATTTCCTTCCATCTTTAATGGTAAAAACGGTATGCAGGGGAATCTCCTCCAGCCTTGAACCTGTATAAGCCACATCATACTTTTTAAGTGCCCTTGACAGCTGTAAATCTGTACAGCTGGAAGCAGAAGGATTAATCAGGTAGCTATGAATGGCCTGGCGCAGCTCTTCCGGAAAAATCTCTTGCTCCAGAAAAGGGTTCATCATGCGTTTAAAGTTGTTCTTCCATTCCATGCCATGTGGTTTAACCTTATTCTTATGGTCATTCCAGGTAAGCAGGTGAGCAAACTCATGAACAGTAGTCACCAGAAAAGCAAAATGATTCAGGTCATTATTGACAGAAATCCGGTGACCTGCTGTTTTAAAAGGATGTCGGTAGTCACCAAGTTTAGTGGTCCGGTTTTTAGAAATCTTGAATTCACATTGAAAATAATCTATCCAGCGCGCAATCGTCGGCGCCGCAGCGGCCGGCATATATTGCGCAAGAACCTGATCCTTTTTCATCAATATAGATTTGTTTGAGTAAATAATGTAAGCTTTCTGAAAGATAAGCTTTTACTTTAACAGTTGGTAGGCAATTAAACTGGCAATATAAGCCATTACCGTCATGTAAGCCACCTGTATCATAGGCCATTTCCACGACTTTGTTTCCCGGTAAACCACGGCAACGGTACTCATACATTGCATGGCAAAAGCATAAAACAGCATCAGTGCAAAGCCAGTGGCAAAAGTAAATATCGGCAGGCCTGTATTGGCATTTTTAGCAGCCATCATTTTACTGCGGATGGTGCCCACATTGTCAGCCCCATCTTCAACACTATAAATGGTAGCCATGGTGCCAACAAAAGCCTCACGGGCAGCAAAAGAGGTGATTAAAGCAATGCCTATCTTCCAGTCAAAACCTAAAGGGCGGATAGCCGGTTCAATGGCATGTCCCAGAATACCAGCATAAGAATTCTCTAAACGCTCTGCAGCATGGTCTCTTTCTAAGGTGGCAATCTGCACAGAATCCTGAGAAGCTTCTATAGCGGCATATTTCTTATCGAGGGCTTCAAAACGTTTCGGCGGACCATAAGTGGCCATCACCCATAGTACAATTGAAATAGCAATGATGACCTTACCCGCTTCGAGCACAAAGGTTTTAGACTTTTCGTACATCGTAAAGATCACATTGCTCCAGCGGGGCTTGCGGTACACCGGCAGCTCCATGATGAAATAAGATTTTTCTGTGGCTTTAATCAGGAATTTCATTACAAAGGCAACCAGTACAGCAGCTAAAATACTGATGATATACATGCCCATTAACGTCAAGCCCTGCAGGTTAATAAAACCAAACAAGTGTGTTTTAGGGATGATCAGGGAAATCAATAACGTATATACAGGTAAACGCGCAGAACAACTCACCAGGGGAGATACCATAATGGTGATGATGCGGTCTTTCCAGCTTTCAATGTTACGGGCACTCATAATAGAAGGCACCGCACAGGCTAAACTTCCTATCATGGGTACTACAGACTTGCCGCTCATGCCAAATTTGCTCATCACCTTATCCATCATAAAGGTTACCCGGGCCATATAACCTGTATCTTCTAATACGGAGATGAAAGCAAATAAAATAGCGATCTGTGGAATGAAAATAACTACGCCACCTAAACCAGCCAGGATACCATCTAACAACAGGTTAGTGAGGATCCCTTCGGGAAGATGTTCATGGCCATAACTCGTTAACCAGGCGAAAGCCGATTCGATGAGTTCCATCGGGTACGTTGACCATGAGAAGATGGAGTTAAATATAAAAAAGAGTATAAATATAAAAATAAGAAAACCCCATACCTTGTGGGTAAGCACACTATCGAGCTTATCGCTAAAGATAAACTTACGTGCAGCTCCCGTGTCTTTAATTACACCTGATAAAATAGTACTTAGGTAACGGTATCGGGAGATGGTTTCTGCAGCTTGTTGTTTGGACGATTCAAATCCGGCATCAGTTTTAATCTGTTCAAGCGCTACATGTGCAGGAGCAGGAATATTTTCCACATGCTGGTGCTGGTGCAGCATCTGCAGGGCATAATAGTCATTTTCTATTTGCAGTACACGTCTTACTTCCGCAATAGCTTCAGGAGCTAATACTGTTACATCGGCACCGGCCACTTGTGTTGCAATGGTGGATCGGTTAACAATAGCATTTTTTAAGTCGTCCAGACCTTGATTACCTCTTGCAGAAATGGCCACCACCTGTATGCCCAGTCTTGTAGACAGCTTGTTGATATCAATTTCCAGGCCTTCTTTTTTGGCCATATCCATCATGTTCAGTGCAAGAATGATGGGTAGCCCAAGGTCAGCCACCTGGGTGTAAAGGAGTAAATTTCTACGGAGGTTGGTTGCATCGGCAACCAGCACAATCAGTTCTGGGTGACTAGCATTATGTCTGTCAGCAAGGACCTGAAAAACGATACTTTCGTCCCTGCTTTTAGGGTATAAACTATATGTTCCGGGAAGATCGATGATCTCCGCCTGCAGGTTATTCGGTAGTTTGCAATAACCAATTTTTTTATCAACGGTAATACCTGGGAAGTTGCCTATCTTCTGGTTGAGTCCGGTTAATAAGTTAAACAGTGTTGATTTTCCTGTATTAGGATTACCAACTAAGGCAATTTTAATATCAGAAGCCAAATTCTTTTTATGAGATGATGATAACTGCAGCTTCGTCTTTACGTAAACAAAGCTGATAACCTGCTACACGAATAGCCATGGGATCGCCAAGAGGGGCGAAACGTTCTACTTCAACAACCTCCCCTGGCAGACAACCCATTTCCATTAATTTTACAGACATTTCTAGATCGGTAAATGCGACAATAGTTCCTTGCTCACCTTTAGTTAATTGCGATAGCTTCATTATCTTAAATTAGAGCGCAATTTACCCTTTATCTATAATAAATCCAAATAAAGGGCAAGAACTTACATTCTCATTCTAATGCGTTGACCACCACCGCCGCCACCTTGCCTTGGATTCTCTGCAGACATATTTTTACCACCCATTCTATTCAAGGCATAGGTAAAGGAAAGCATATAATAACGTTTCAATACAGTATAGTTTAAATCGGTAATTACTGAGTTGTTAGAAGTACGGGTAACACCTTGGTTCTGGTTCAAAATATCGTTCACCGCAAACTTAAAGTTTCCTCTGCTTTTAAACACCTGCTTGCTGATGTATGCATTAAACAAGGTATAATTAACATCAAATGCTGCCCCACGTCCTGTATTCTGAAAGTAATCAGCATCAGCAGCAAGCCTCAAATCGCCAGGAAACAAATAACTAATGTCGATGGTCGGGTTTAAAGTATAATAGGTAGTATTCTGTCCTTTATTAGCAGAATAAGTACTGCGGTACATGGTACCTTTAACACCTGCTGTAAGATCAAACTTATCCAGAGAAGACACAATTTTATAACCATTAGAGACACTAATGTCGTTGGTAACATTTTCTATGGAATTGGTGAAGTTAACGCCACGACCAAACGAGCCGCCTAAATCAATATTCAGGTTTAACTTATTTTCAGGTATAATAGGAAGACCTACAAAGCCGCCTGCATTTAAATTGTAAACACCTTTAACGTTGACAGGCAATACGGCAATTTTACCAATTCTATCTGGATCAGGATCTGCAGTGATCAACATGCTGTTGTTACCAAAAGCATTAATGGTTTGGCTTGCATTTAGATATAAAAACAAAGAACGGAAGTTGGCATAGTCAAAGTTATTATACTGGATACTTAAATTATTGTTAAAAGAAGGTTTTAAATCTGGATTACCAATAGGAACATATTGTGTATCGGAGTTATCTGGTATAGGTTGTATTTGGGAGATACTTGGTTGTTGCGTATTTCCTCGGTAATTAACCCTGATACGCTTGCTATTGCTAAAAGTATAACGAAACTGAGCGCTTGGAGTAAGGTTATAAAAATTCTGGTTCACTACTCTTCCAGTGGTAATGTTATCATTTTTACGATCCGTATGTTGAACAGCAAGACCTGCATTCCAGGTGTACTTCTTAGCTGTTTTATTAAAGCTGAAACCAGCTGCATTGTTTAAAGTTGTATTCTCATAGGTATTGGTAAATCTGGCATCAACGATATCATACTTAGAAGTTACCGGGTTGTAATTATAGCTTAACCGTTCTGAGTCGCTGAAACTGTAACGATTTTCGTAATTTAATTCCAGGCTAAAAGTTTTCGACAAAGGTTCCGTATAGACAACTCTTGAGGTATTGTTAATCGAGTTACTTTTACTATCATTTAACTGATCGGTTAATTTTTCAGTGGTGATACCAAGCGAATCAGTTACAAAATCTAAGGTATTCATAAAATTATCAGCATTACTTTCGTTCCAGCTGGTGTTCACATTCAAGGAAAGCGTACGGCCACGGCGTAAGAACTTCTTCCTGATCAGTAAATTATTACTTAAAGAAGGTGAAGATGATTTAGTAGTATAATCTTGCGTACCTACCGTTGTACTCTTTTGAAACATATTGGTATAGGCAGAACTACGGTTGTTATCAGTATTTGAAAAACTGAAATTCGGCTGTATTTTAATCGATGTTGTAGAGTCAATTTTTGTGTCTAACAAGAAGTTTACACGGTGGTTTAGCCTTTCAGTGAGGCTGCTCTGTTTGTTATCAAAGGTTGTGGTGGTATTTCCTCCCAATAAGTTTTGTCTAAAACTGGTTTGATCGTTCACTAAGGAAGTTTTATTGAAGAAATAACTACCGCTGATTTCTGTTTTATTCTTTAAGATATTAGCATAGTTCAATCCAGCAGCACTTGTTGTAGTAATACCTTGCGCGGAACCACCGCCACCGCCACCACCTTGTCTGCCTCGGCCACCACCTTCACCAAAATTCTGTTTATTGACATTGTTGAACTGTGCAATAACAGACATCTGCTCATCATTCTTAAACTTATTAACATTAAGGCTCAACTCATGACGTTCATCAGAACCATACCCAAGACTGGTATTTCCAAAAACACCATTCTTTCTATCTTTCTTAGTAGTAATGTTAATGATCTTCTCGCGGTTACCATCATCAATTCCGGTAAACTGCGCCTGTTCTGACAGTTGATCAATGACCTGTATTTTATCAATCATATCTGCAGGCAGGTTTTTTGTAGCCAATAATGGGTCATTACCAAAAAACTCCTTGCCATCTACTTTAACCCTGGTAACGGTTTCTCCCTGGGCTTTGATGGAACCATCTTTAGCTACTTCAACACCGGGTAATTTCTTTAATATATCTTCAACAACTGCATTTTCACGCACTTTAAATGAACCTGCATTAAATTCTACTGTATCTTTTTTTACGATAACCGGGGGTACCTCCCCTTTTATTTCAACGGTATTCAGGTTAAAGCCAGTATTTTCCATGCTCACTGCACCCAGATCTACTAAATTACCGTCAGCATTCACCGTAAAGTCTTTGGTTACACTTTGTAAACCAAGGTAAGCCACATATAGACGATAATTTCCCGGTGCTAATCCTTTAAATTCAAAACCGCCGTCTATTGCTGTGTTA